>JAITAB010000032.1 GCA_031284315.1 Campylobacteraceae bacterium | reverse complement strand
GAATTTCACGATTATCGTTTGAGAATAATATTTTTTGTGCCGATAATTTACTACGCAGCAAGTTTTACATATATTATCGCCGCCTTCTTTTGCGTCTGTTTTCGGTATAAAAAAATCCTGATTTTTTCGCACGCGCAGATATAAACCTGCCGAATTTAGCGGACATTGTCTCTTATGGGCGCAAAAAAAGAGCCGCATGAAAAGCTTTTTTCAACTCTTTTTTGATAAAATGCGGTTTTTCAACGCTTCTAAAAAGGATTTTCATGCCGATACTTGATATTTTGGCTGGACTTGTTACAAATATACACTTTATTTTTTATGTCATCAGCTTTTTTGTGGGCGGTATTCCGTTTGGCTTGATTTTGGCGAAAAAATTTGCAGACGCGGATTTGAAAAGCGCGGGCAGTCAAAGCATTGGAGCTACAAATGTGCTTAGAGTCGTGAAAGAGAAAAATCCCTCTTTGGCGAAAAAACTTGCCGTTATTACCGTAGCATTAGACGCTTTTAAGGGCGTTTTTATGCTCATTATCGGAACGCTGCTCTCGTTTGACATAAACGCTTTATGGCTCATGGCTATCATGGCGGCGGCGGGACACTGCTTTAGTCCATATCTTAAATTTGAAGGCGGCAAGGGAGTTGCAACGGGTGCGGGCGTGATGCTCTTTTTACTGCCGATAGAGACGCTTATAGCCATAGTCGTTTGGTTTATTGCGGGCAGAATTTTGAAAATATCTTCCGCAGCTTCGCTTTTGGCGGTCGCGGCATTAGTCGTTTCGGTGATTCTCATACATGGAACTATCCCGCATGTAAACAGTTTCACGCCGCTTGTATTTATCGTATTTATCATACTCTATAAGCATATCCCGAATATCGTCAGGCTCATAAAAAAAGAGGAGAGTAAAGTTGTCTAAAAAGATAACGCTTTTGATTGAAAAATTTCAGTTTGAAGCCGTCATTGGATTGCTTGAAAAAGAGCGCGAAACGCCGCAAAAGGTTGAGGTTTGGGCAAAAATAGAGATAAAATACAAAAAAAAGTCGCTGGTTGATTACGCGCTGTTGTGCGATGTGATAAAAAACACTATGCAAAGCGGGAAATTTTTCACTGTAGAAGAGGCGCTTTTGTGTTTATGTGATAAAATTTCAGCCGCAAATCCAAAAATCAAAAAAATTTTTTTGAAAATTCTCAAGCCTGAAATTATTGAAAATACGGCTGTCGGAGCATCTATCAAAAAAATTTTTAAAATTTTCTAAAAAAAATATTAAAAAAATCTAAAAAAATGCTATAATTTGGCTTAAATTTTTTAAGAAGGAATAAAAAACCATGCGCATACTAATTGTTGAAGATGAAGTAACGCTAAATAAGACTATCTCAGAAGGTCTTCAAGAGTTTGGCTATCAAACCGATACATCGGAAAATTTTAAGGACGCCGAATATTATGTAGGTATCAGGAATTATGATTTGGTTTTGGTTGATTGGATGCTGCCTGATGGAGACGGCATTGATTTGGTAAGCACTATCAAACAGAAAATGTCCAAAACCGCAGTCATCATTATATCGGCTAAAGACGACAAAGAGAGCGAAGTAAAAGCTCTTAAGGCAGGTGCGGACGACTATATCAAAAAACCTTTTGATTTTGACGTTTTAGTCGCAAGAATTGAGGCAAGGCTAAGATTTGGCGGCACGAATGTTATCAAAATAGACGATTTGGTTATAGACCCGGACGAAGAGAAAATCATCTACAAAGGCGTAGATATAGAGTTGAAAGGCAAACCGTTTGAAGTTTTAACGCATTTGGCGCGGCATTCCGACCAAATTGTCTCCAAAGAGCAGCTGTTGGACGCCATTTGGGAAGAGCCTGAGCTTGTAACGCCGAATGTGATAGAGGTAGCGATTAATCAAATCCGCCAAAAAATGGATAAACCGCTCAATATATCAACCATAGAAACCGTAAGAAGACGCGGTTATAGATTTTGTTTCCCTAAAAAACCGTAAGCTTTTTTCAATCAGCGCTAAAAAACGGCGCTGGTTGCTTGCGTACATGCAAAACCCGCCGCCTTTATTTACATGTTAAATACATAAAAACCGTAACAAATAACTGTTTTTAAATTTTATTAAAGTCTTTTTAGTGTATAAAACAACTTTATTTCGACCAAAGAGGCAAATATGTCATTAATGATAAACGAGGATTGTATCGCCTGTGATGCTTGCAGGGAAGAGTGTCCAAACGGCGCGATAGAAGAGTCCGACCCGATTTATGGGATAGACCCCGATATCTGTACTGAATGCGTGGGATACTACGATGAGCCTTCATGTATCGCCGTATGCCCTGTTGATGCGATAATTCCTGACCCTGATAATATAGAAAGCATAGAGGAATTAAAATTTAAATTTGAACAGCTTCAAGACGGAGAATAATGGCTAAACGCACCGCTGTAATAGACATAGGCTCAAATTCGGCAAGAATGGCTGTTTATGAAAAAGAGTCCCGTTTTGCCTTTTCGCTTTTGAAAGAGGTAAAAAATCAAGTGCGAATCGGCGAAAAAGCCTATGAAAACGGCGGAAATCTCCAGCCTTTTGCTGTGCAAAGAGCATTAACCGCACTTGATGAATTTCACAAAATCGCCCGCAGCATGAAATGCCGCAAACTCCTCTGCATCGCCACTTCAGCCGTTAGAGACGCCCCAAACGCCAATATTCTTGTCAATGAAGCCAAAAAACGCTTCGGTTTTAATATCAGAATCATTGACGGCGGCAAAGAGGCTTACTACGGCGCGGTAGCCGTCAGAAATATGCTTCCGCCATACGATGAAGCGACTACGATTGATATAGGCGGCGGCTCTACGGAGTTAGCCAAGATTAAAAACGGCGCGATTGTGAAAACCATCTCTCTTAATATCGGCACTGTACGACTTAAAGAGCTGTTTTTTGACAAAAAAGCTTCGTTTGATAAAATAAGCGAATTTATCAAAAAAGAGATAAAAACGGTGGACAAAGAGTTCAACTGTGAAAATTTAGTCGGCATCGGCGGCACGATAAGGGCTTTGGGCAAAATGTTCATGGCGCAAAGCCGCTATCCGCTCTCAACTGTTCATGGATTTGAATACAGTTCAAAATGGGCATTAAAATATATCCATGAGATAGCCGCGTCCAGCGTTTTAAACCTAAAAAATCTCGGCGTAAAAAAAGACAGATACGACACTATCCGCGAAGGAAGCGTGATATTTGAAGCCCTCATCAAAAAGCTCGGCGCAAAAAAAATCATCACAAGCGGCGTTGGAATCAGAGAAGGCGTATATCTTAGCGACATACTTCGCTCAAGCGGCGCGAAATTTCCGAAAGATTTTAACCTTAGTCTTGAACGGCTGAAAGAGAAATTCGGCGTTGATAAAAAAGAGAGTAAATTTTTGACACAGCATGTAGAGCGGCTCTTTTTTGAGTTAAAACCGCTTCACAAACTTGACGATAAAATGCTTCGCCCGCTTACCGCCGCGGCTAAACTGGAGTCAATCGGCAAAAATTTAAACTTTTATCAAGAGCATCTGCACAGCGCCTATTTTGTTTTAAATAGCCTGAATTACGGCTTCACTCATCAAGAAAAGATACTGATATCCACGATAATCAAATTTTACGGCAAAAAAATCACCCAAAACGACATATTTTTATACGAAAAACTTTTGCCCTCAATCGCAGAGTTAAACTGGATTGAATTTATCTTTTCGCTCGTCAAAATCCTGCTTGAAAACGGCGCGGCAAAACCTCTGTCATTTTCGTTTGAAAACGGCTCTTTGCACATAAAAGCCGCGGAGTCCTTATATCTGGCAAAAGAGCCTGTCAAAAAGATACTTAAACCCGAAGTATTTTCCATAGTCATTCACGAAGCGTAATGCAAAAATGGCTTTTAGATTGCGAACGCTCGCGATAACGAAAAATTTTTGCCTCATAACGCTTCTAATGACGCTTTCCCGTCATTTTCCATCATTCCCGCGCGAGCAAAAAGTTTTCGCAGAAAACGATATTTGCGAGGAATGCGGGAATCCAAAAAAAAGAATTTAAGAAAGCGGCGCAATTTCGTCATTCCCGTGAAAACGGGAATCCAAATTTTATATATATCTATGCGCAGAATAGATTCCCGCCTTCCCTCACGATATGCGTTTCCTGCGGAAACTTGTCGTTCGGTCGCGGGAATGACATAGGAGGCGCATATACTCCACTTGTTGTTATATCGCGGGAATGACGAAAAGGGGCGCATGCGCTTCGCATACGGTCGCTGGAATGACGGAAAAAACGGAATGATAAAAGGACGGGTGGCGCAATGTGCTTATTTGCCGTTTGGTCGCGGGAATTACCTCTCTATGTCATTTCCATGCTTTCTCTCCGTCATTTCCTCCTTCCTTATGTCATTCCCGTGAAAACGGGAATCCAAAAAGAGTATTTACAAACAAACAAAGATAATATAAAAAGAATTGACATTTTATAGCTCTCTTTTATTTTTTTTCACATTTTTATATTTTAAAGTTATTAGTTTGGATTCCCGCCTGCGCGGGAATGACATAGGGGGATGCGGGAATGACGGAAGGGACGCATGTGTTTCGCTTGCCGTTTGGTCGCGGGAATGACGGAAGAGGATTTCTGCTTTCTTACTTTAAACTGACAAGCCGATTTTAGATATCCGTAATCACCAATCTCTTTGCTTTGCAAATTGTCGTTATCATACAAATGATGAAAAAGACCCATGCGCTTTCTCTGATAAAAATTTGCGGTTTATTTAGTCCGCCTGCAACATTTTTATAACATAATAAGAGATAAAAATAAACGCCAAAAAAGAGATAATATTGAAATAGAGGATTTTTTTATACCGAAAACAGACGCAAAAGAAGGCGGCGATAATATATGTAAAACTTGCTGCGTAGTAAATTATCGGCACAAAAAATATTATTCTCAAACGATAATCGTGAAATTC
>JAITAB010000034.1 GCA_031284315.1 Campylobacteraceae bacterium | reverse complement strand
TAATAAATACTATAATATACTTGCATTATTTCAATACAACTTTTGTGTCGGTTCATGTAAAATAAGCCCGCAGATACCAATAGAGCTATTAGGATTTCAATACAACTTTTGTGTCGGTTCATGCAAGTTTCACGATTGTATAATTCATTTTGTAATCAATTTCAATACAACTTTTGTGTCGGTTCATGTTTGCAAATTTGCGCGTAAAGTAAAGTAAAGTAAGTATTTCAATACAACTTTTGTGTCGGTTCATGGATTATTGTAGTTTTCAATACAAAATAATAGAATTTTATTTCAATACAACTTTTGTGTCGGTTCATGAGAAACTATACAAAGCAAAACAAAATACGAAATATAATTTCAATACAACTTTTGTGTCGGTTCATGGGAGCAGATAGAAGCAGGCGTTTACGACCTACAAGGATTTCAATACAACTTTTGTGTCGGTTCATGAGAAACTGATTTAACATTCCTTAAATCAAACTTATCATTTCAATACAACTTTTGTGTCGGTTCATGGTAAGTGCTATTTTGCGCATTAGCAGTTTTTATACTATTTCAATACAACTTTTGTGTCGGTTCATGAATAAAAAGAGTGTAACGGTTTTTCCGCATGTATTTATTTCAATACAACTTTTGTGTCGGTTCATGGTTGGAAACCAATCTTGACAGCGCTAAGGTCACTAATTTCAATACAACTTTTGTGTCGGTTCATGGAACCACAGTTCGTAGAGTGCGAACCACAGTTCGTATTTCAATACAACTTTTGTGTCGGTTCATGTTTCTTTGTCTATTGAGTTTGTATTTTTCTGTACCATTTCAATACAACTTTTGTGTCGGTTCATGTTTAAATCTAAATAAAAATTTCTCTCTATATTAGATATTTCAATACAACTTTTGTGTCGGTTCATGATAAATACTGCTATATAATGCCATTGTTTGATTGTCATATTTCAATACAACTTTTGTGTCGGTTCATGTACGCAGGCAACAGTTACGGCAGGCAAGTTTTACCTATTTCAATACAACTTTTGTGTCGGTTCATGATTACAGCGCAAAGAGAATTAAGCAGACTTTTAAGATTTCAATACAACTTTTGTGTCGGTTCATGGCCATTTGTAAATGTTTCACAGCGGTAAGTTTTGGAATTTCAATACAACTTTTGTGTCGGTTCATGTTTAAGTGTTAATAGGTAAGATTTTTTAAAATTGCAAATTTCAATACAACTTTTGTGTCGGTTCATGGTTCCAATAATTTTTACTTCGAGCGATTTTGCAAAATTTCAATACAACTTTTGTGTCGGTTCATGTTTCTCAAATTTTACGCCCATTTAGTCTTTTTCCTCTATTTCAATACAACTTTTGTGTCGGTTCATGATGTAATAAGCGGCATCAAAAAAAGGGATAAAAAATTATTTCAATACAACTTTTGTGTCGGTTCATGATAAATATAGAACAAATTACTGGGGATATAAACGGATTTCAATACAACTTTTGTGTCGGTTCATGTTTATACCCACATAATCTTCCTTAATAATAGTTTATTTCAATACAACTTTTGTGTCGGTTCATGTAACACGCCCGCGCACTTTGTTACGAGGAGTAAAAGAATTTCAATACAACTTTTGTGTCGGTTCATGATATTAAAAGGAAATCGCACTCACTCCGTTCGTGTGATTTCAATACAACTTTTGTGTCGGTTCATGTTTGCGCGTAAAGTAAAGTAAAGTAAAGTAAAGGTATTTCAATACAACTTTTGTGTCGGTTCATGCAAAGGATAAAATACTTATATACTCACTTATATTACAATTTCAATACAACTTTTGTGTCGGTTCATGTTTAAATTAATAAAAAAGGACTCAAATGGATAAACTATTTCAATACAACTTTTGTGTCGGTTCATGTTAGGGCGTTTTGGAGAAAATAGGGCGTTAAGCCGATTTCAATACAACTTTTGTGTCGGTTCATGTAAAAATAGCGTAAGCGGTTTTTCCTTATGTATTTATTTCAATACAACTTTTGTGTCGGTTCATGTATAGAAAAAACACGTAAAAAACTTTTTTTATTATCATTTCAATACAACTTTTGTGTCGGTTCATGGGGCGTGTTTTTATGCTCCGCTGTTAAATTTAGATATTTCAATACAACTTTTGTGTCGGTTCATGGAAGAAAAACAGGCTGTCTTAAAAAAGACGACCCCCTTAAATCCGTTGTTTTTTGAACTTTTTCCAACTATTTTGACAGTGATAAGTCAAAGAGCGAAAAAAATATCAGAAAGCGTTATTTTAGCGATATTTTCATAAAAATAGATTAAAAATCAGTTGGAAAAATCAGATAAAAATCTGTTCGCTGTCCTGCTTTGGAGTTCCGAGCCGTTCTTCTTCAAAACTCCCCGAATGCAGTACTTTGATAATCGTTACAAAATCTATCTTCGGGTCAATTACTTTTTTCAATTCATTGGCAAGTTTTATCTGATTTGCCGTTGTAATATTGCCGCGAAAAATAGATTTTTGATGGTGTTTGAGGTATTTTTTACAAATTTTGAAAACTTTCGCGACTCGGTATTTGCCGATTTCGCTAAATTCGTCCGCAATATCGTAAAACAGAAAAATATAATTATAGTTTACAAAATTTTTACTCATATTTTATCTTTTAAGAGGAATGGCACAAATTCTTTGCCTTCTAAAATAAATTTAATCAATTTATACCCGTCAAGCTTCAAGCAATGTCCGTACGAAACTTTTCTGTTGAGTTTTGGGTGCAAAAAAGTCTCATTCAGCCTGTTGCCAAACTCCTCTATAAAAATCTTTTTACCGCTCTCATTTAACAGCGCGTAATTCAACGATTTATCAAAATGTTTTGAAACTTGCAGCTTTTTTCTGCCTACCAAATCAAAAATAGTTTTGAAAACAATGATGGGTTTAAATGCTTCGCACAAATCTAAACACAAACTAAATCTTCCCTCTCTGGGACTGTGCAGAAAACTTACGGATTGATTTAGATGCGTGTGATAAATCGCCGAAATAGTTTTTGTGTAAAGCATCGTATTTCCAAAACTTATAAGCGCATTCATGGGGTTGTCGGGCGGTCGTTTCACCCTTTTGTTTATCAAAAAATCTTCAGGTAAAAAGCGCTTAAAACTGTCATAAAATCTACTCCAAATCTGTCCTTCAACAAACAATATCTGCTCAATGGCAGCCGCTTTTTCCAACAAATCCGGCGCTTTATTTTTCAGCCAATCAAGATACTCTTTTAACTCTTTTTTGTCGTGTCTATAATAGTGGTACAGTACCTCATGTATGTTTTTTGCTATCGCGCTTACGATATTTTTCGCAATTTTTATGCGGTGTTCTACAAAACACAGCGACTGTTTCACCGTCAAATCGCCGTTTATAAGGTACTCTTTCGGATAAAATGTGCCGCTGTATCCGCCGCCGTAATTAAAAATGTGCATCGTTATGCCGGCTTTGGAGATAAAATCCAAAAATTTCGTATTAAAACTCACCTCGTTGAAGCAGTAAAGTTCCCTCGTCTCTTCAATGGGCAGATAGAAAGTTTTGCCCTCGTTTTTAAAAGCGATGGAGTTATCTTTGCGATGGAGTTCCCCCATGCTGAAAATGTAGCGCGTATGAGCCATAAAACCTCCTATATAAAACAGTATTCGTAATAAGCGCACCTTTTGCATTTAGGCATAAATGCGGGTTTTGGCGGAGCGGCTTGCAAAACCAAATCGTTTATCTCTTGAAAAATCTCCAAAAGTTTCGCCTCATGCGCGCTGTCCAAAATGATAATTTCGGATTTTGTGTTTTTGTTTTTTTCGGCATATTCAAGCCTGCCTTTTTTCTCAATGCCTTTTTGTTTCAGCGTAAAAAGTTCAAGCAGCAACTGCCATTTTGCGGCTTCGGGGTCGGAATCCGACTTTTTAAATTCTACCACATAATCATCGGTTATCCTGTCTATTTTCACGCTTCCCAGCGCCACTTCGGCATATTTGTTTTTCTCTTCGCTTATCTCATGCAGCACTTTGCCAATGCGCACATCTTCGCTATTTTCTTCAAGATTTAAACGATTCGCGCTAAGCCAGCACTGCGTTTTGCAGTGAAAATAATAGTTAACTAATGTGCCTGTTATTTTGATCATTATAAAAATTCACACTCTTTGGCTTGATTGAATTTTGCCCTGTCAAATTTGCCGTCTTTTGTAATAAAATCTTCATATTGTTTTACATAAAAAATCCCGTTAATATTTTCGCCCAAAAATGGCCTTTCGCTGCCGTATTTGAATATGTTAAATGTAAAAAACTGCATGAGAGAGTTTATTTTTGATTTTTCAACTTCTTTTTTTACAAAACTCTCAATTGCATTTAATGCCAAAAATTTATTCCAAACTTTTTCGCCGTCGAGCAGCCCATTAGTCATAAATTCCATATCAATATTTTGAAATTCTTTTACATTTTTGTATTTTGAAATATCTATTTTAAATGGAAAATAGAGCGTAAAAGTTTGAGCATCTATCAGTGTCATGCAGCGTTTCATCGCCTTATAATCCAAGTGTTTTATATTTTTCTCAAAAGAGTCATACAGGGTATTTAAGCCATTTTTAAAACTATCTTGAGTTTTTTTGATTTTCTCTAAAACAGCTTTATAGTAACTTTGAAAATCTTTATTTTCCAACATTTTTTTAAATTCATCATGCTTTAAATTGTACTCAAGTCTGTTGTCATTTTTGTATATTTTATTTGCATTATCAAGATTAAAAAAACAAACTTTCGGGTATAAATGATTTTTAAGACAGCTTCTGTTGATACGCCCCATGAATTGCTCCTCGCCGTCAAGCGTAGAAATATTTTTAAAACCCATATCCATGTCAATGTCAATTCCAGCTTCTATCACTTGAGTAGCAACTATAATTATCGGCTTGTTTTCTTTGCTTTTTTCAATAACAAAATGTCTGTATGCTTTATTGTCGTCCCCACTAAGTTCATAAATATTTTCAAAGCCGTTTTTTGCGAGCAGGTTAAAAAAATCTCTCGCCGTTTGTTTTTTTATAAATTCAAATAAAATTTTTTGATATTTTGGATATTCCTCCAAAAATTTTTCAAATAATTCATCTATCGTAATTTCATCTAATAATTTAAAATATTCCATTTTTACCCTGTCTTTAAAATAACTGTTTTGAAAAAAATTCTCTTTTTTATGGTCGCAAATTAAATCAGTAAAATTCGTTGTTTTTTCCAAAAAATAGTCTAATTTCGGCAATGTCGCAGACATAATAATAATTTTAATATTTAACAATTCGGCATATTTATCGAAAAAATCAGCCATATACATCCAGAGATTATTATCGTAACTTTGTATTTCATCAAGTATAATTACGCTGTTTGCCAATTGCCACAAAGGGAAATTATCCTCTTTTGAAACGCCAAATAAAATATTAAAAAAATTCACATGGGTAGTTATAATAAATGGTTTGTGAAAAAAAAGTCTATTTATATAGGTTTTATTATATTTTGTTTCCTCGTTCTCTTGAGTATTTTCATCTATTTCGGAAAATGGCGTTACGGAATTTATCACTTCCGCATCCAAAGAGCCGCCGAATATATTGTCAAATACCGATTTTGTCTGTTCTACCAATGTGTTAAACGGAAATATGTAAAATACTTTGTTTATCTCTGTTTTATTTTCTAAAATGCGCAGCGCCAAATTGATTGATGTGATAGTTTTGCCGCTTCCTGTCGGCGCTTCAAGATAAAATATGTGTTTACTTATATTTTTTATAAGATTGTTTTGCGCTTCGTTATAAATCGCATCTCTTATTTCGTTAATGCCGCTTGCGGATTTTATGCCATTTTTATAAGTGTCAAATCTTTTCCTCAAAGCAGTTTTTATTTTTTCATCCAAAAGACCGAAATCATCAAATGCCGTACCACTTTTATATGCGGTTGTAGAGTAATAATCGCTTGATATAAGCAGGGAAAAAAGCAGTTTGTTTAAAATATAAAATTCAAAATGGGGAATTTTATATTTATTCAAATGAGACCAATATTTTTGCGGTATTTTTTCACTGTCTTTGTATTTTGCAAATTCATTCAATTTGCCATGATGCTTTGCTATCTGATATGAAAAAGAGTATAAAATAAATAACATTTTTGTCTTTTCGCCTATATCCGTAATTTTATCAATATGATTTTTTGAATAGTATCCAATATATAAATCAGACGAATACGCAGAGTGGGCAGTACTATTCGTAGAATTAAAACACTCTTTGAAATATTCGTTTTTATTTTTCATTTTATTGGCTTGAAAATAGGGATTTTTTTTGCCTGTATCATGCAAATATACGGCATTTACAAACATTTCTTTTATCAGTTCAAAATTTTGGTCGGATATCTTTTTTATAAGAATGTCTATCAATATCTTCATATTTTTAGCATTGATAATTTTGTAAAAATATTCAAGCGTCAAATTTGCATGATCTATTAGAGTTTCGTTTGGGGTATGGGCAAGATATTTTTCATCTATCTCAAAATCAGATAAAGGAGTAATTCTTGCCGTTGTATTCATAAGTATTATCGGGGATATTTTCCAATCCCAAATTGGTAAAAATTAAAACAGCGTATTCATAAAAATGGTATGTTTTTTGTAAACTTATCGGCGCAATTTCCTGAAAAAGATATGGCGTTTCATCGTCTTTTTCATAGCCATCTAAAATGTCAAAATTTTTCACAAACAACGAATCCATATAGCTATGAACTGGATTTGTCAAATCAACGATTTTAACTTCTGAAATCTGCGCAAAATGGTCATTTTTACCAAGATACGGTATAAAAACCGCTCTGCTTTCAAGCAGATATTTTTCTGATTTTTTATACGCTTCGCTCTCATCGTCAAGTATCATTATCTGCCATAAGGGATTTTCCAGCCATTGCTCGCGCACTATCAAATTGCCGCCCATTTCATGCGATGCGTATCCTACGCTATTGTTAAAAACCTGTACTTTTTTGCTGAAATAACCTTTTGGAGCAAGCGGAGTTATGGCGATTTTTAAATGGCGCAATTTTTCGTAAAACTCCGGATAACCGTTGCTTTTTAATCGTCCATTTTGCTTGAATAATTGCGCATGTCCGCCAAGTCCGATAATAGCTCCCAAAAGCCCCAAAAGAGCGGGCTTGTGTATGTTGTTGTATGTAAAATATACATACTCGTTAACATCCGGCTTTTTAAAAAAAGCGCTTTTACCGCCTAACTTAAAGCTTAAAGCCCTCATGCTTGCAGTTTCTCTTTTGTAAAAATATTATATTTGTCAAAATGCGTTTTTACGCCAACCTTGAATGGGTTGAAATAGACTTCCGCCTTGTCAAATTTGCCATTGATAATTTCCTCTATCTCTACTAAATCAATCTCTCTTGTTCTACTGTCAAATTTGACGTAATTGCTCAAATCAGGAAGATAAGTTTCATCGTCTTTGCACTCTATAAACAGCGCAAATTCATTTTCGCAGCCAAATTTACTGTTTGTATTAAAAGCTGTGGCGCTCACTGTGGCGACTCTTTTAAACTCTTGATAATCCTCTTCGGTATAGCCTTTAAAATCCGCGCCAAGAATCTCTTTATATTCGTCATAATTTCGCGGATTTATGCCAAAACCATAAAAATAATGCGCCTCATTGACTGTGATTTTTGTGCCAAGAGTTGATTGTTTGGCTTCTTTGCCTTTCTCTTCGGCTTTTGAATCCGCAAATGGCGATAAAATATCCTGAATTTCAATAGTCGTATTTTTAAATTTATTAAAACCCTGCCCGAATTGTACGGCTCCTGTGATGGAAATATTTTGCCCCTCTTCCGCAAAAGTAGCCCCAAAATTTTTCACATCTACCGCCCTAAAAAGATTTTCCAGTATAATTTTTGTATCTTTTTTATCTATTTCGCCAAATAAAAGTTCGTATCTTTCGGCTAATTTATTTGGAACTATGCTCACGCTATTCTCTTTTTTATCCGTTTTCCAGCTTTTGATAAAAAGAACTTTTTTGCCCTCGTTTTCCCACATTTTTTTCATGGGATATTTCAAGGCTTTGTCGCTTCCGAAAATTTCACCGCTATTTGTGCTTTTCGGTCTCCCCGTAAAATCAGCATTCCAATTCGCCATTTTAGCGCCTATGCCTATAACTCCGTAAACTCTTTTCATGTTAATTCTCCTCGTTTTTTGTGCTTGTATAAAATATATTATCCGACAATGCGCCGATTAAAAAACTGTCTGTATCGTATAATGATTCATCGTCTGCCTCGTAAGCCAACACCAAACTTACGGCGTTATTAAAAAGCATGCGTTTTAATAAAACGGCGTGCTTATATTTGAAATAAGTAGCTTTTATGTTTTCTTTAAGCCTTTTTGCGCCTGCAGTTCTTAAAAACGGCTCCAACAAATCCGCCTTTTTTTCATACTGTTCGCTTTTATCCAGCAAATATTTGACTATCTGTCCCGACAAATACGAAAACTCCTCTTCGCTCAATGCCGCATAATCAGACGATTTTAGCCTGCCCAAAATTTTGTTTTGCAATGTGTTAATATCCACAATTTCTCCTCCGTTGTGTTTTATGAGTGAAAGTTTTAAATTTAAACTCTCTTTTGCCCTATATATGTTATTTCGCCTTAAATGCTCAATCGTAAAATATGTGCCGAATTTTTCAATTACCTGATAAAATTCCTTTTTTCTCTGTTTTTTAAAATAATTTATCATGGCTCCTCTTGTCATATATATGAGATTTGCCAATTTTTCATCTATTTTACTGTAAACGCCATCATAATAGTTATTTATCAGGCAGCCATTATAAAATATGTCATTTATAACATTTTCAAGTTGAGGAAGCTCTTTTATCTCAAAATCCTCTTTAAGTCCATTTTTATCGCTTAATTTCAAAAAATTGATAACATTTATCGGCTTGTCCAATGTCGCAATTTTATGCTTTTTAGTCTCTGCTTCTGGCAAATAATCAAAATCGCTTATAATGGCTTTATCTTTGTCTAAAAATTTATTCAAAAACAGTTTTTCCAGCAAATCCGTCCGATAGTCCTGAAAGGCAAGCCAGTCAAAAAATATTTTTATTTTGAGAGCAATATCGGTTTCAATCATAAACGGATATGGCAATCTTCTTGTTTTATGCTCCAAAAACGGTTTTTTAACGTTTAACCCCATATTGTAGTTTGACAAGCCGTAAACAGCGCCTTCTACGCTTTTTGAATATTTATTGTCATTATAAATTTTAAGGGAAATATAAATCGCGCGCTCTTTTTTATATACCGCCTCATTTTCATCAAAAAATACTCTTATATACTCTTTTGGCGGATACTCTTTCGCTATTTCTTGCAATGCGGGAAAAATCGCTTTAAGCGTTTGAGCCTTTTGCTCTATATTGGCTTTTCTATCTGGTTGATGTATATAGTTTTGATAATTTTTAAGAATTAATTTTTCATTTTCAGTATTAAAGCTTGCAAAATCAGCAACCTTATCAAACAATTTCTCTTTTATATAGTCAAAATTCGTCTCTAAAAATTTCTCAATCTTCATAAAAAGAGTCAAATAATTATTATTATGGATACTTTTTTTCGGCGCATCATAGGTTTTATTGACTTCTATCATATTGCTGCAATAATCTCTAAATTTAAACCACTCCATTTCATCGGTTCTATTTGTATTGTTTTTATCAAATAGAAAGTGTTCTATTTTGGAATTTTTACTTTTTTTACTTTTTTTGACAAAAACTTCATTATTTTCGCCGCTTATTTTTATATATAATCCATCTTTAAGAGGGTAGCTGTCTAAAATGAGTTTTTCGCCCTCTTTTTCATATTTTTTGCCAAATATCTCTAAAATATCATAAATCACACCGCTCCCCTTGCCAAAACAAACCCGCCGCCGAAGCTGTTTTTTTCGCCGAGACCGCAGCCAAAAGCGGTAAACGCAAGCTTTTGCGAAACTTCATCTTCATTTGGAATTATTTTGAGTTTGTTGCCGAAAAAACGAACGCTTTTATTGTCTTTTATTATCGTAATATTTTGAGGAACCCTGTTTTTAATCTCTATAAACTGTATAAAATTTTGTTTTACTTCTATATCTTCGCCAAAAAAACTTCTGTATTTTTTCTCTATATTATTGTGCAAAAGCTCCATAAGCCGCTCTATATCGCCGCTCTCTTTCATCGTCCAAAATCTTCCGTTATCCACCGAAATAATCACGGGAGAGACGCTGTAAAGTTCATTTATAAAAAACCTGCTAATCTCTTTTCTGAAAATTTCCACAACAGTAAAGTGTTGATTGTTCGTATTATTTTTCAAATTATTATAAAGAGCGCCCGCAAGAGTTTCATTCAGCGTTCTTATCGTGAATTTATAAATTTTGCCTTTTTTGTAAATCTTATCCGTTTCCGTTGGATAAAAATCGCTAAAACTGTAATATTTATAATCCCTGCTCGCATGTATTTCGTCAAGCCCCGCCAAATGTATAGCAAAACTTATATACTTTGCAACAATTTCAAAGCTGTTTTGAAATTCAATGTCATTTTTCAAATATGCCGTGCATGTCAGTTCAAACACTTTCATTATATTGCCTTCATTTAATAATTATGAAATTATAGCTAATTTTTGTGTGTAAATCAAGCCCAATGATTTAATAAGTTGACACAATTTTATTTTTAAATATGATTTTTGGCTATAACTAGAACCGACACAAGCGTTGTATTTTTCTCATTATTTTTATATGAAAACACAATCGTGGAATTAGGGATATCCAAAAGTGATTTATTTTTTGAGCAAAAATAGGGAATCCAAAAAGATAAAAATTCACTTTTAAAATTTTAATTCAATCATAAAAATGCAAGCATCTTATTAAATTAAATTGTTACTGTGCTCGCAATGACAGAGGGAGGAGGGAGCACATGCCCGCCATACGGGAATGACAAAAAGGTCGTAGAAATAGAAGCGGGAATTTCAAAAATAAGCTTGATTAACAATAACACTAAAAATACGATGTTAAACGGGCAAATACAAAAATCGGCATTATAAATACTTACCCAATCAAATCACATAAAAGCAGTATCTGCCGCGATTGCGGCAGATAATTTATTGTACTACAACAGAAACGGATACTTGAGGCGGTACTGAAAATCTCTCCGTAAATATATTGTTTGTTGTTTTTCTTAAAAATGGAAAGTGTCCATACGGATATATCGTTTGCGAAGAAGATGTCGGCAGTTTACGGTACTGTTTATAGTCTGCTCCGTTAAACTCTTCAAATTCAACGCCGCTGTTTGCCTCATAACGGCGCGGATACCCAAAACCTGTCGGAGACGCATCATAAGGAAGCATCGCTATACTCGCGCCCCAATGCCGCACCGCGCTTCGCAAACCGCCGCTGTCATATTGTTTTATGGCTCTGTCTAAAACATCCAATGATCTTTTGCGTGTCGTCTCATTTGTATTTACGCCCGTTATTGACAAATCGCTGCTGGTTTGGAAAAGCGTTCTGTAAAAATCCGTACCATACTGGCGGAGTAAAAAACTGCCTAAACTGCCAGCTATATCATAACTGTTGTCTCCGCCGTAAGCGCCCCATTCGGAAAAATTATAACGATAAAGAGGTCCGTCAAGCCAATCCGTATATCTACCTTTAATGCCGTTAAATGAGGTATCTATCTTTTTAGCTGCGATATCTTCCATCATGACAGCCGACATTTCATTTAAAAAAGTATTAAATCCATCATCCATTAGAACATTGCGCTGATAAAAATGTATCGCATGCGTCAACTCATGCGCTATCGTACTGATGCCTTTAAGTTCGCCGTTACTAAAAGTATTCATATAAAACAGTTCGGTATCTATAAATACAGCCAGCGCTTCGTTGGAGTTCGGCTCATTCAAAAAATTATTAAGACTATAAAAATATCCTAATGTCCAAAGAGAATTTCCCGCATTTTCAAAATTAGCAAAAACTATATTTAAGGGTTCATCGGCAGGTATTAGATTGGAGTATCTATGCGTTCCCCATGGCTCTCCTATAAGTTCCGTAGCTCTGCTTATTATGCCATTGAGTTTTTGTGCGATATTATTAAGCATTGTTTCGGTGATTTTCCCGTTTCCGTATTCGTCATTTTGTATCCAAATATTAACGACAACGCCGTTTGAGAGCGTTTCTTTTTTTATAAGCGTTGCTGTGCAGATTACATCTTGATCGTCAGAATTGATTATATACCACTCTTTTTGATCTCCTACAACCCAAGTATTTGCGTTTTGCGCTTTAATTGCTCTAATCTCTGTTGTTTTCAAAACAGGATTTTCGTTGAATTCCCTTACGCGTTTTGGGATATAGTTAGATATTTGTACAATATTTTCTCCCATCGTGTTTATCTCCATCTGGCTGTTTAGCGTAGTATCTATCGGGATATTGGGCAGCACTGCCGAGCCTGTTCCTTCATTTGTAAAGACAATCGTAATATCTCTGTTTGCCACATTGGAAATGTTGACATCAAGAGCCGCATTTCTTGTGCCTTCGTTTTTATAACGCCAAACGCCAATGCCGCTTCCTGTATAAGAAGCGCCGTCTGCGCCACAAAAATTTCCGCTGCAATCAGGAAACAATAACGAAGGCGTTCCGCCTCCGCCGCTGCTTCCGCCGCCATTGTCTCCCCGCGAACTTCCGCCGATGCCGTCTTTATTGCCGCAGCCTGCAAAGAGAAAAATGACCGACAATACAATAAATATTTTACATGCTATCCGTGCCATTGCTAAGCTCCCGTTTGAAAAATTAAAGAGATTTTATTACAAAAATACTATCTATAAACTTAATTATTGCATGATACTAAATTTTTAATACAAAATTTCGTTTTTTAGTAATTTTTCAATAATGTTTTTGCGTTCGGTTTTTATGCCAAGCGGGGGAAAGTAAAAGCGCGCCGCTTTTATTACATTTTGTCTTTTGCGTCTATTCCGATGAATTTTAATCCCATGCGCAGGCAAAGTGCGGTCATGCTCAAAATTTTAAGATATCTCTCTTCAAATTCGCTACCGATGATTTTGTTTTCATTATAAAATTTATGCAGAAGGCTTGCCAAAAATTTCAAAAAATCAGTCAATTTCTGTATCTGGCGCGATTCAAACGCATCTTCCAAAACTTCAGGCAGTAAAAGCGCGTTAAAAAGCAGATTTTGCGAGCTTTCATTCATGTCAAACAGTTTGACGCCCGCAATATCCTTTACTCTCTTGCCGCTTTTGCCGAAGAGTTGATTTATCCTTGCATGAGCGTAATTTATATAATATATCGGGTTTGAACTGTCATTTTGTTTCAGTATGTCTATGTCAAATTCCAAATGCGTGTCCGCTTTTTTGCTCAAAAACATAAACCTCAAAGCATCGCTTCCAATCTCTTCCACTACTTCGTTCATAGTGATAAAATTTCCCGCGCGTTTACTCATTTTATACGGTTCGCCGCCCTTTAAAAGCGATACCATTTGCGCCAAAATCACCTCTAACTTACTCTCGTCATAACCCATAAAATTTATCGCGGCTTTCACTCTGGCTATATATCCGTGATGATCTGCGCCCCAAATATTTATATATTTGTCAAAATTTCTGGCAAATTTATCGTCATGATAGACTATATCGCCCGCAAGATATGTAGGGCGGTTGTCTTCTCTTATGATAACTCTATCTTTTTCGTCTCCAAATTCCTGCGATTTTATCCAAACTTTGCCATCTTTTTCGTAAGTTTTGCCGCTTTTTTGCAACTTTTTAAAACTCTCTTCCCATTTTGGATACAAACTTTTTTCGCTGACAAAATTATCAAAATCGATATTTACGTTTTTCAAATCCTTGCGGATAAGATTCATCATCTCATCTTTGCCCCAGAGGCTCAAATCCGCTATATTTTTTTCATCTTCAAAGATTTTTTTGCCGAATTTTTCCGCCGCCGCGTAAGCCAAATCAACGATATATTCGCCACGGTAAAATTCTTCAGGCCATTTTGTTTCAAGTTTCAGGATATTTTCGCGTCCAGCCAAAAATATGGAAAGCCCCAATAAATCCACTTGATTGCCCGCATCGTTGATGTAATATTCGCTTTTGATTTTATATCCCAGATGCAGCCCTGCGCGGCACAATGCATCTCCTACGACAGCGCCTCTGGCATGTCCTATATGCAAGGGTCCCGTTGGGTTTGCGCTGACAAATTCCACCAAAATACTTTCATCTTTGCCGCCTTTTGCAAATTCATTCGGATTTTTCAAAAAATAGCTCGCGCATTCGTCCAAAAAACTTAAAGATAGTTTAAAATTTATATACCCGTTTACGGCTGTAACGCTCTCAAAAATCGTCTCGTTTTGAAATCTCGCCGCAATCTCTTTAGCAATAAGGGCGGGCGGTTTCCGCAGTTCTTTTGCCAAAGAAAACGCTATCGGCGTTGCATAATGCCCAAGCTCCGCGCTTTTCGGCTTTTCCAAATAAAACTCTTTATCTACATGAGTTTTTATAATATCAATAACTTTTTGCTTCACGCTAATTTGCTTTGCTGTCCGCTTTTTTGCTTATGGTTTTAGTTTTGGTTTTCGCTGTTGTTTTTGCCGCAGTTTTTTTGGGAGCGGCTGTCCTTTTTTTCGTAACTTTTGGCTCCTGCGCAACCGCTTTTACTTCAGGCTCTTCACTTTTTTCATCTTCTTTTACGGCATCTTTGAAATTTTTCACGCCTGTGCCAAGACCTTTTGCCACTTCGGCGATTCGCTTACCGCCAAAAAGCACTATGATAATGAGAAGGATAACAATCAAACCGGGCAAACCGACATTGCTAAATGACATTTTTTACTCCTAAATCAAAAATTAAAAAGACAATTATAGCATTTATTTTGCGCTCTTTATCCACTCATGTATAAATTTATCGGTTTTAACAAGGGAACGCTTATTGAGAGCGGCGCGTGCGATATTTAGCGTTTGCGCAAGAGCCGTTTTGAAGTCGCCGTTAATGACAAGATATTTGTAGCGTTTCATGTAAGCCATTTCGGCGATAGCATTTTTCAGCCTTTTTTCAACATCGGCTTCGGAATCGCTCTGCCTCAAAAGAAGCCTTGTTTTCAGCTCGTCTATATTTTTCGTAGTCAAAAACAGCGAAGTTATATATCGTTTCAGTCTTTTTTTCAAAATCATGTACCCTTGCACGTCAATATCCAAAATGACGAGTTTTCCTTCGCCTAAAAATTTGATAATCTGTTTCACAGATGTGCCGTAAAAATTGCCATGCACATTCGCCCACTCCAAAAATGCACCCTCTTTTATCTCTTTTTTAAAGCTTTTTTTATCCGTAAAATGATAATTTACGCCCTCAACTTCATCTTCCCGTTTTTCTCTTGTAGTTGTAGAAACCGAAAAAACCGAATCTGGAATCTGCTTCAAAAGTTCTTTTATAATGGAACTTTTGCCTGCGCCGCTGGGACCCGAAATAACTAAAAGCGCACCGATGTTTTTCACTCTTTATCCTCAAAAGTTATTGTAATATTCATTTTAAGCCCTTTTAAAATATCGCGCAAAATATTGCCCTGCAGTAATCCCCGCACGCTGTCTTGAACTACGCTTTGTATCTCATGTTTGACCGCTTCTTCCGCGCTTTGAGGCAAAAGTCCGCCGTCTTGAAGGGCTCTTTTCATCTCTTTTTCATTCAAATCTACAAACGGATCGTTTTTGTCCTCTTCTTCTGCTGCATAAGAGGGCAGCTTCGCGTCTTCATGGGTATTTTCTTGTTTATTCGGCGTCTTTATCAAATCGTCAAACTCTTTCGCCAATTCTTCAAATCCATCAACTTTTTTAGGTTTATTTTCATTTTCAGACGGCTCTTTTAAAAAATTATCTATCGGTGAAAACGCTTCAAGCATTTCCGCCTCTTCCATCTTATCCATAATATCAAAATCAAAATTTACCTTATCTTCGGCTTTTGGCTCGTCAAGCGGCGCAATATCAATTTCAGGCTCTTTTGCCGCCTCGTCCGCCTCGTTTGCGGAATCTTTTATGCTAAATACAAAATCCCCGCCGCTTGGCGTTTTTTCTTTCTCAGTGGTTTCACTCTGCGATATTTTAATCTCCTCTGTTTTTTGCGGCTGATTTAGGGTTTGCACATCTTCCTTATTCTCTTCCGTTTCATCGCCCAAAGAGTACAGTTCGCTTATATCTTCGGAAAGATTGAAAGAGATGTCGTTTGTCGTATCAGGCTCAATTTTCGGCGGTTTAAACGCTGTTTCTATCTGTTCTCCCGCTGCCTCTTCCATGCTAAAAATCGGCTCTTTTTTTTGCAAATCGTCATAAAAATTAAAATTGATAAACTCTCCTTTTAGCGATTCTTCTTCCGGAGTTAGTTGCGCGGCGTTTTCCTTTTCATCTTCGGCTTCTATTTTGCCCTCTTCTGGCAGTATGGAGATAAATTCTTTGGCTTTTGGCGTGATAAATCTTTCAAGTTCGGGGGTTCTTTTCAATATGGATACGATAAAACTGATAAAGTCAGTCGGCAGAAAAGGTTTTGTAAGCGCATAGGCAAACCCTTGCGGGGTAGTAGTATTTTGCTGTTTAAGATATATCAATGAGGGCGCGAGGCTCAATGCCAGCAGTTCGTCCACATGAGAAGGAGAGTACGAATCGCTGTCCACGATAACCGCTATAAAGGAGTCTAACGGTAAATCATTATAGCTGCCCACCTCTTCAGCTTCAAGTCCTATGCGGTTCAAGCTCGCATTAACAAGTTTTGAAACCGCGGGGTTTGTATTAACAAGTAAAAAGCGCATATTAATTCCTTTTAACCTTTCCAATTGCAAATTGTATTATATTTTAAATTAGTCTTATATTATTAAAGCGGTTTTAACTCCAAATTTTCAAGTTTATATGTCGTATCGCAGCATTTTGCAAGATTTAAATCATGAGTTACCAAAAACAGAGCCGCATTATTGGCTTCAATATAGTCAAAAAGAAGCGAAGTTACCTCTTTTGCGGTCGCGGCGTCAAGGTTGCCTGTAGGTTCATCTGCAAAAATAATTTTTGGTTTTTTTGAAAGTACGCGCGCAAGCGAAACTCTTTGCTGCTGTCCGCCTGAAATATCGCCTGGTTTTTGTTTCAAAATATGCGCGATGCCGAGCCGCTCAATAAGATTTTTATCAAAATTGGTTTTTGCCAAAATAGCCGCTATCTCCATGTTTTCTTTTACGCTGAAACCCTTAAAAAGAAAATGCGACTGAAAAATAATGCCAATACTGTTTCGTCTTATCTTGATAAGTTCGCTGTTTGGCAATTTGTAAATATTTTTCCCATTTATAAAAACTTCGCCGCTTTTAGGCTTTAAAAGCGTGGAGCAGATATGCAAAAGCGTACTTTTACCGCTGCCGCTGACGCCTGTGATGGATATGGATTGCTGTTTTTCAAGGGTGAAATTCAAATCATGAAAAAGAGGATAGTCAAACGAGTGCGAAAGATTGTTCACGCGCAACAATGCTTCCATCTATCCCCTCCTTTTAAAGCTTAAAAAGACGCTAAAAAGCGTCTTTTGTTAAAAAAATCAGTTAAGCTGCGCCGCGACTTCAGCCGCAAAATCATCAACTCTCTTTTCAAGTCCTTCGCCAAGTTCAAAGCGCACATACTCTACTATCTCTATAGAGCCGCCGAGTTCATTGCCTCTGTCTTTGAGCGTCTGACCTACTGTTTTACTTTCGTCCATGACATAAAATTGGCTCAAAAGCGCGTATTGTTGGTCAAGCTGAGTATTGTCCGCGATAAATCTTTCAAGCTGTCCAGGTATTATCCTGTCCCAAATCTTTTCAGGTTTGCCCTGCGTTCTCAATTCCGCTTCCATATTAGCTTTGGCTTTGGCTAAAATTTCATCTGTAAGCTGTGATTTGGAGCCGTAAAGCGGGATTTTTTTTTCAATTTTTTTCAAACGGCGCGCCTCTTCGTTCTCTTTTTCCAAATTCGCCTTAAAAGCTATAAACTCTTTTTCTATAAATTCTTGCGAAAGCTCCGTATATGAGAGATAAACGGGCTTCATAGCGGCGGCATGCATAGCGATATTTTTCAATAAATCTGCCGCTTTAGTTGCGATTTCTTTGGAGCTGCATTTTGCGCCGAGTACCACTCCTACGCGTCCATTTGAGTGGACATAGCCGTTTACTACGCTTGTTTCATCATTTGCCCTAATCGTAACAAAACGGCGCACTACAAGGTTTTCGCCTATGGTTGCGATTTGGGAATTGAGATATTCTGTGAAGTTTTTGCCCTCTATCGCGCTGTTTTGCAAACTTTCTACATGCGGGATATCGTTTGATTGTATATGCGAAGTAACACTTTTGGTCAAACTGATAAATTTCTCGTTTTTCGCGACAAAATCGGTTTCGGAATTTATCTCGCTCATGGTAGCCGCTTTAAAATCGCCTGCAATTTCAACGCTTATCAAGCCTTCGCTTGCAAGGCGGTCGGCTTTTTTGGCCGCTTTGCCAAGACCTTTTTCATGTAAAAGATTTATTGCGGCTTCTATATCGCCGTCAGTTTGCGTAAGCGCGTTTTTGCAGTCCATCATGCCTGCGCCGCTTCTCTCTCTTAATTCTCTAATGAGGTTTGAACTTATCTCTGCCATTACTCTTCCTCTTTTACAACTTTTGGCTTTCTTACCCTTTTTGGTTTTTCGCTCTCGGTCGTTTCTTCGGCTTTTTTAGCGCTCTTTTTGGGTTTTACAGTCTCTTCCGCCGCCGCTTCATCATCTTTTTTTACGCTTTTTGCGGCTTTTTTGGGTTTTGAAGCCTCTTCTGTAATCTCTTTTTTGGTTTCCGCTTCTTCGCTTTTGATGATATCTTCACCTAAAAACTCTTCGTTGAAATTTATATCCAACTCTTCTTCCGCCTCGCCAAGTGTCTCTTCCAACAACTCTTCTTTCTCTTTTTGCGTTACAGCGGCGCCCTCAGCGTCAGGATTGTCCTGCGCTCTTAACTCTTTGCCCTCATTTATAGCTTCCATCATCTCTTTGCAAAAAAGTTGAACGGAGCGGATAGCATCATCATTGCCCGGTATCGGGAAATCCACAACATCAGGGTCGCAGTTCGTATCAAGCGGAGCTACTACGGGGATTTTCAGCCTATTTGCTTCGGCAACGGCTATTCTCTCTTTAACCGTATCTATGACAAAAAGCATATCGGGCGAAGTTTTAAGGTTTCTCAAACCTCCAAGATAACTGATAAGTTTCTCTTTTTTTCTGCGGAGCATGAGTGCCTCTTTTTTTGTCAAAAGGTCAATTTGCCCGTCTTTTTCCATCTCTTCTATGATTTCGAGTTTGCGGATTGACTGTCTTATCGTGTTAAAATTCGTCATCATGCCGCCAAGCCAGCGGTGGTTTACATACGGCATGCCGCAGCCCTCAGCCGCTTCTTTTATAGCTACGACCGCCTGTTTTTTCGTGCCGACAAACAGGATAGTTTTACCCTCAGCCGCCGCGTCTCTTACGATGTTGTATGTGTATCTGAAATATCTTAAAGTCTTTTGCAGGTCAATAATGTAGATATTTTTTCTCTCGCCGAAGATGAATTTTTTCATTTTTGGATTCCATCTTCTCGTTTGATGCCCAAAATGCACGCCGCATTCCAATAAATCTTTCATGGTTACCATGAATTTCTCCTTGTGTTTTTGTTTTTTGGGAACAATACATTCAATATAAGCGCATATTCCGCGCCTCATGAGGCGTTTTGTTTCCCTGATTTGGTTTAGTCCTCCACACCCGTCAACGGCAAATCCGCAACCTGTTCAAGGATTGGTGTGTGTGAGATTAAGGAAGCGATTTTACTTAAAATTTCTTTATATCGCGCTTAAATACTACAAATTCTGGCGCAATTTTATCCAAACGCATCATAAAATTTTTCGCGAATTTTAACTCTGCCGCTGATTTTATGGCGAAATTTAAGATATAATTTTTATATTCAAAAAACGGCAAAGCAGAGCGATTAAAGCATGTATGCCGCATACAAAAAAAGCCATTTTAAGGAGACTTTATGAAATTGATGCTTTCTACATGCGGGACTAGCATTTTGACCAATAATGCGAATGAACTTTTGCGTCCTTTATTTGTAAAATATGCCAATATTAAAAACGCCGATGATATTTTGCCATCAGAAAAGCGCGATTGCTGCGCACACATTGAAGAGCGCAAAAAGAAATTTGCGGAATATTCTCATGAGGAAGCCAAAAAATATTCCGCCGAAATTAACGGCATTCTCTCATTTTACGGCGGGCAATTGACCAAAGAAAACAGGCAGGATATTCACTATCTTTTAGCGACCGATACATGGCTTGGCGAAGAGACTGCCAATATCGTCAAGTTGTGGCTGGAAGCAAACGGGTTTACGGATGTCCGCATTTATCGTCATAAGGATTTGCAAACATCCGATTTGCAGGCTTTTAAAATCTCGCTTGCCGATTTGGTAAAGTGGTGCGCTGAAAATATCAAGCCGTACATGGAGCGTTATAGCGTCATTTTCAATCTCTCGGGCGGTTTTAAGTCTGAAACGGGATTTCTACAAATGATAGGCATGTTTTACGCTCATGAGACGATTTACATATTTGAACGCTCCAGCGAACTTATGCGTATTCCACGCCTTCCGATTAAAATGGACGACAAAACATCCATTCAAAAAGATTTGCGCGATTTTCGCCGCGCCGCGCAAAAACTCCATGTACATTCTGAAAAATCGGGCATTTACTGGTTTGAAATAGACAAAATTTACAGCCTTACAGAATGGGGCGAATTTGTTTTTGCGCAGCACAAAGACGAAATATATAAAGAAAAAATTCACCCCTCGCCGTCTGAAAAAATCATTTTCGCTTCGGAGTTTTTGAAATCATGCGAAAAAGAAACTCCGCCGCGCATACAGGAAATCAATGAAAAAATAGACTTGTTTGCGCGATTTTTGGAAGTTGGTTATATAAATCCAAGAAGCCTTCGTTATCACCCCGTAAAACACCCGCGCGAAAGCAGAGTAACGCACGAAATTTACGCATACAGCGATAACGGCGCAAAACGCATTTATTGCCGTTCTTTTGACGAGGGTAGATTTGAACTCCTGTTTTTAGGGGAACATTTATAATCACTTTTAATTTTGATTTTTAACTATTTGGATTATTTTTGCCGGCTGCAAAAGCAGACTTAAAATAAGTCCGCTTTGTAATTGTAAATTTGACTATTTTATTAAGTTATTTTTAATGAAAATTATACTTGGGTCGGTAAAAATTCCATCGTTGGTATTGCATGAAGCTGAACTGACTACTCCCTGCACCGTTACCTTTTGCCCTTCTTTTAAAACTTTAATACCTTTCATTTATTTATCCTTTTAAATTATCTTAACTTGTTACTTTTTAATGAAAAATTTTGAAAGTTTTCCATTTATCCAAAAGCCTGAAATTACGGCAATCAATAAACCGATAACCGTTTCCGCAACATGCGGGTTACCTACTAAACCCATCCATACTAAAAAAATAATTACTGCTATAGTGGCAGATAAAATTTTTATTGTTTTTTTCATTTTTTTCATTCAAAATTTTTAATTATTAAAGATTATCTATACCAACCGCCATGACTATTTCTTAATTGTTGAAGGTTTTGTAGCATCATTTGGTTGTTCATGTTTTGCAACTGTTGAGTTTGTTGCTGCATATAAAAATTATTTGTTTGTTGATTTAGTGTTTGCTGAGCTTGTAATTCTAACTGTTGTTGCGCATAATAATTTTGCACATCCGCTTGCGATGCAGGATAAAGGATACGCCCTGTTTTTACGCTATTTTCATCTGTACAGTATAACGCATCAGGGTTATCATAGCTATACGCATAACGAGGACAATCATTAGGAAACCAATAAGTTTTACCATTATGATTGGCAATGCCATATCCATGCGAAGTACATCCTGCAAGGAAAATCGCAATAAACAATATAATAATATTTTTCATCATCATATACTCCTATCTTAATTTTTTTATTTTGGCTCTCATAAAAACATCTAACTGAGAATCACTTACTTACGATTTTTATCCAATCACTCTTTTATCGGTTTCAATATAACTATCTATTAAATCATATACTTGATCAATATCAAGCGTAGCGTAATCGCCCAATCTTTTTTCAATATCCCCAGCACAAGCTTTTCTTACCGATATTCCTTCATACCCGCAAACATCTTTTGGCAGCCAGCATAAACCAATTACCGTTTCCTTGCGGCAGCTATCTGCTACACTGTAATTGTTATATCGAGACGATATATGTGAACGGCAAATTTCTTCACGGCATATAGCGCCTACCCTCCACCTCTCAATCAATTTTTGAAGTTCGCCTTTCGTCATTTATATCACCGCTTAATGCAGCTGCCGCTACGACAAGTAAATCCTATAGGGCAGTCGGTGTTAAACGAACATTGACTCTCAGTTTTTGTTCCCATACCGCTGTCTCTTGGAGAATTAAATTGCTTGACGCCAAACTCGTCAACTGTTTTTGCGCACTCGCCGCGTGTTTTATACATCTCTTTAACGCAGCCGTAACCGCTCCCGCAATCATAATCAGAATTGCACTCACGCGCAAAACATATTGACAATAACGCTACGGCAAATAAACATACTAATTTTTTCATATCAACTCCTAAATATCATCTGCATCAAACTCTTATTTGTATTTTTTGCAAATTATTTGTAATACCTCAATAATCATTCAAAACCCAAATATTAAAAGCGACCAAATTATATTCAAAATGACCTTAGTAAATCTTTACAATATGACCAGATTATATTCAAAACGACTAAAAGGCTTTTTATGGAAGTTTGGGAAAAAATCAATTATCTTTTAACTGAAAAAAAGATGTCAAAAAAAGGGTTTGCCAACAAACTTGTGGGACTTGCACCAAAATTAAAGCTTACGGGCGAAACGCCGTCATATCAAACAATTTTGGGTTATTTGTACGGCAAAAGAGAGATAAAGGTAGAGCTTATCCCGTATATAGCCGAAGCGCTTGGCGTTGAAGAACAGGAGCTTTTTACATTTGAGTTAGAGTACTCTTCGGATTATAACTACAAACGCTCAAAAGAGGTAAGGGAGATTGTCCATCTTTTGCCCTACGCGCCCCAAAGCGTGATATTGCATATAAAAGAACAGCTTAAAAAATATAAAAAACTTCATGACGAAAGCATAAAGTCGTTTTAACTTTTCACATATACGGCTAACCAATGCGTACTATTTTTACATTTTAAAACTTGATGTTTTGTAAAAGCTTTTATGAAAACATACTCGCCTTTTTTCAGGCAAATCTCCCTCTCTTCTACCTGCAAAAGAGCTTCGCCTTCAAGAACTATGACAAATTCGTCTTTGTCTTGGCAATAGAGCGTATCAGGCGGCATGGACGAACTTACGATATGAGCGATATCCACACTCTCAAGCCTGCATAAAATGTCATGTATTTCGCCGACATTCGGCGCGGATTTGTCAAATATACTCATAATATCTTTACCCCAGCTCCAAAGCGTCCGCAAGCGCCTTCACGCCTGTATGAAAAGTAGTTTTCATCACAGCATGCGCAAATTTTGTCATCAATAATATCCTTAACGCCGCTTTTATATAATTGTTTTTTAAGTATTGTATGCAATGAAAGAAAATGCCGCCCGTTTCTGCTCTCTACCGCATATGCGAACCTTTCAGCGGCTTCGCTCAAAACTTCGCCCCGTATTTCGTAACAGCATGAACGGATAGAAACGCCGATATATGAGCGCATGTTTTTTGGCTCGCTTCCAAACTCTCTTTGCATCGCCGAAACGGTATTTGCGATAATGCCCGAAAATATCCCTTTGCGCCCCGCATGCACGGCGGCAACGGCTTTTTTGTCATTGTCGTACAGTATGACAGGCGCGCAGTCGGCGACCATAACGCACAAAACTAAATTTTTCTCGCGCGTTATCAAAGCGTCCGCTTTAAGCGTTTCGCCCTTTTTGGCAACTGACGCAAAAGAGCCGTGTACCTGCTCCATAAAGCATAATTCATTTGCGCTTACGCCAAAATATGATGCAAAAATCTCTCTGTTTTTTTCTACGCTTAAAGGTTTGTCGCCTACATGAAGCCCGAGATTGAGGCTTTTATACGCGCCTTCGCTGACGCCGCCCGTTTTATCGCTCAAAACAACTTGAACCGCTTCATGCAAAAAAATCTTTTTCATCAATATAGCGCCGTTATCCTGTCTATATCGCTCCATGTAAGCTTTTTATCGCTTTGCATGAAATTAAAAAGGTATCGCGCTATCATGTCGGTTTCTATATTGACCCTGCGCCCGATTTTGTAGGTATTGAAAATCGTTTTTGAAAAAGTGTGCGGTATGATGGTCAATTTAAAAATATCGCCCTCTATTTCGCCCGCAGTAAGGCTCACGCCGTCAATCGCAACGCTTCCTTTCGGGGATAGAAATTTCATGGTCTCTTTTGTCGTTTTGATGGAAAAATCGGTTCCGTTTTCATCTTTTTGGATTTTAACTATTTCGCCAAGCGCGTCTATATGTCCTTGCAGTAAATGCCCTTCTATGCGGCTTCCAAGCGTCATGGCAGGCTCTATATGTACGAGGTTTTTCAGATTTTCCACAGCTATCGTTTTTCGGCTCTCATGCGAAAGTTCGGCTTTGAAACTGCCCGCGCCGATTTCTATGACTGTCAAACATGCGCCGTTTACAGCCACGCTATCGCCGATATTTGGGCGGTATTTTGCTTTTAGGCTTAAAATATTGTCTTTGTAAGAGAGCGTTTGGGCGCACTCTCTGATGAGTCCCGTGAACATTTGTCTCCTTTGGGCGTTTATTATATCATATCCGCCTGAAAATCGCCCTCTGCCGAAAAGACGGCATTTTTTATGCTACAATACTTCCTCTAAAATTTTTTAACTCTTTTGAGGAATAAATGGAATATGATATTATCGTTATAGGCGGCGGACATGCGGGCATAGAAGCCTCTTTGGCGTGCGCCAAAATGGGCAAAAAAACGCTGCTTCTTACTATATTGATAGAGCAAACGGGCGCGGCGAGCTGCAATCCCGCTATCGGAGGGCTTGGCAAAGGGCATTTGACCAAAGAACTTGACGCTTTGGGCGGAGAAATGGCGCTTGCAACGGACGCGGCGGGGATACAGTTTCGCGTTTTAAACGAGTCAAAAGGTCATGCGGTAAGAGGCACAAGAGCGCAGATAGATATGGACAGATACCGCATTTATATGCGAAATGCCGTGCTAAACACGAAAAATTTAGACGCCGCTCAAGAAATCGCAGAAGAGATACTTATGCAAAATGGCGAAGCAATCGGCGTTTTGACACATATACAAAATAGATATTACGCCAAAAAAATCATCATAACGACAGGCACATTTTTAAAAGGGCTTATACACATAGGCGAATTTCGCCAAAGCGCGGGTAGGACGGGAGAGTTTGCCTCAAATGCGCTGTCGGACTCTTTAAAAAATTTAGGGCTTGTTTTGGGAAGGTTGAAAACAGGCACATGCCCCAGAATAGACGCAAAAAGTATAGATTTTAGCAAAATGCAAGCCCAAGGCGGAGACGAAAAACCCTCTCCTATGAGCTTTAGAACAAATAAAGCCGATTTTAACCCTTTTCAGCTTCCATGCTTTATCACATATACAAACACTCTAACGCATGAGATAATCCGAAGCAATTTTCACCGCGCGCCGCTTTTTACGGGGCAGATAGAGGGTATCGGTCCTAGATATTGTCCCAGCATTGAAGATAAGATAAACCGCTTTACAGACAAAGAGCGGCATCATATTTTTGTAGAACCGCAGACAAAAGAGGCGAGCGAATACTACCTGAACGGACTTTCGACTTCGCTTCCGCCCGATGTGCAGTTAAGTTTTCTGCGCACGATACAAGGACTTGAAAATGTTAAAATCGTGCGTTACGGATATGCGATAGAGTACGACTATGTGGATCCTGTTGAGCTTAAACACACGCTTGAAACAAAAAAGATAAAAGGGCTTTACTGCGCGGGGCAGATAAACGGCACGACAGGATATGAAGAGGCGGCGGCGCAAGGGCTATTCGCGGGAATAAACGCCGTGTTGTCCATTGACGAAAAAGAGCCGTTTATTTTGCGCCGCGATGAAGCGTATATCGGCGTCATGATAGACGATCTCGTAACAAAAGGCACAAAAGAGCCTTATAGAATGTTCACTTCCCGCGCCGAATACAGGCTTTTGCTGCGCGAAGACAATGCGGACATGCGCCTCATGGAATACGGATATAACTTTGGCTTGATAGATGAGCGTACATACTCAAACATGCGCCGCAAAGCAGAGCAGACGCGCGAGGGACTAACGCTGCTGGAAAGCAATTTTTTAACGCCCTCTAAAGAGAACGCGGCATTTTTGGCTTCTTTGGGAGAAGAGAGCGTAAACGATAAAACGACTTATCAAAAGATAGCGGCGAGAAAAAGCTTTACCGCCGAAAAACTGGAAAAACTGCTGCCATCTTTGGCTAACTTTGAGGACGAGGCAAAAGAGCAGATATTGATACTTGCCAAATATAAAAATTACATAGCAAAACAGGAAGAGCAGATAGCTTCCATGCGCAAAATGATGGAGGTAAAAATCCCTGCGGATATTGATTTTACAAAAGTAAGCGGACTTGGCAACGAAGCCGCCGAAAAACTCAAACGCTTCAATCCCCCAACTCTGTTTGCCGCAAGCGAAATCAGCGGCATAACGCCCGCAGCCATAGACGCTTTGCATGTTTATATCGTAATGTCGCAAAAAGAAAAACGCTAAATTTTAGCGCCGCATATTAAAAATTAAGCTATTATAAACCTTCATGTTTTGCGCCGTTTATAAGCCGCGCCGCCTCTTTGCCGGCCTCTTCTAAAAATTCCGCAAGACGCTGCTGCAAAATCTGCTTCTCCTCGCTTATATCGTTCCTTAAAAATCTATTGATATGCTCCATGTTAATCTTCATAGCGAAGCTTTTATTGGCTCTTACTTTGCGGTTTATATCTTTCACGGCTTCATCATAGGAAGCCGGCGCATTTCGCAAAATCATCGCCACATACTCTTTGACGATATTTATAAATACGCCTTGTCTGTGGAGGTCGTTTTTGTAGATTTCGGACGCGGTCTCTTTGAGTATTTTAAAATTACACTCTTTTGCGCTTTTGCATGAGGGCGCGATGATAAGCGCGAAAATTTCGGCTCTAAATTCAAGCGATTTGTAGTGATATAAAAAAAGTTCTCTGAAAACTGTCAAAAGCCATGTTTTAACGCCCATGCAAAAACTCCTCTTCAAGCTTGCAGTAATTGTTGATGATTTTAGCTGTAAGCCATGCGCATGGAATAAATAAAATATATGTAATTATATTAAAAAGGGTTGATGTATCGGGAAATATAAGCGCGTAATATACGATGTCGCCAATCCACATTAAAATATAAAGCGCCCAGCATGCATTTAGCGTTGTCCATTTTTGCATATTTTTATACGCTTCGGGGTTATCCGCCAAATCCGCCGCTTTTGTGTACATGTACCTAAGAATGAAATACGGCACAAAGAAATTTACGACAGGCACAAGCCAGCTTGCGACAACCCACCATTTTTTGTATTTTGGGTCCGGCGTAAGCGCGTAGATGTTTGAATACGCTTTATAAAACCACACTAAAAACATAATGATAGAGATGATAAAAACGCAAACAATTGCCAATGATACAAATGCCGTTATCAACATTTTTACGCTTACCTCATCGCTGTTTAGATAATATCCCTCGATAATTATAAAAGGGAACAAAGCGACCGTAATCCACAAAAACCATATAGCCGTTTTCGCCTCTTTTTTGCTTGACGATAACTCCATTTTTTTCCTTTATCCGTAAATCTTTTTAAGATTGTCCATCGTGCATGAAGCGTTCAAAAGCAGCATATCCGCAAGCGTTAAAGCCGCCATGGCGTTTGCAACTACGCTGCCGCGCACGGCGATGCATGGGTCATGCCTGCCTTTCAGGCTGAACTCTACGCTTTCGTTTTGCTCGTTTTGCGTCCGCTGTTTTAAAAAAATGGACGGAGTCGGCTTGAAATGGACTTTTATATCAATATCCGCACCCGTGCTTATACCGCCGAGTATTCCGCCTGCGTGGTTTGACATGAAGCCTGTTTTATCCATTTGATCGTTATTTTCAGAGCCTTTTAATTTTGAAGCGTTCACGCCTTCGCCTATCTCTACCGCTTTTACGCCGTTTATGCCCATCATCGCGCCTGCCAATGCGCCGTCAAGTTTGTTATATAAAGGCTCTCCAAATCCTGCGCGTATGTTTGATATTTTTACAAATATGCACCCGCCCACAGAATCCCCAGCCTCTTTCGCGTTTAAAACAGCCGCCTTTTGCGCCTCTTCTTTTAGCCTGTCGAGCGCGAAAATTTCACTTGTTTTTGCATATTCAAAATCCAAACTCTCAGCCTCCACGCCGCCTATAGCAAAGACGCCGCTTTGAACTTTTATACCGAATTTTTCAAGCAGTTTTTTGGCGATTGCGCCCGCCGCCGTTCTCGCCGCTGTTTCTCGGGCGCTGCTTCTGCCCCCGCCTCTATAGTCTCTGATGCCGTACTTTTTGAAATATGTAAAGTCTGCATGGGAAGGGCGGAAGAGGGATTTTATATTTTCATAATCGTTTGATTTTTGATTTTCGTTAAATATCGCCAAAGTTATCGGCGCACCCGTGCTAAGCCCTTCAAATACGCCGCTAAAAATCTGCACACTGTCGCTCTCTTTTCTTTGCGTGGCAAATTTTGTAAGTCCGGGTTTTCTTTTGTCCACTTCGCTTTGAATATACTCTTCATCTATTTCAAGTCCCGCAGGAACGCCGTCTATGACGCAGCCTATCGCACTTCCATGCGATTCGCCGAAAGTTGTTACGCGAAATTTTACCCCAAAACTATTCATGCACTTACCCTTCCAATATTTTGAGCGTCTTTTCAGCCGCATTTTGTTCGGCTTCTTTTTTGGTGCTTCCGCTCGCGTTTGCCAGCGTTTTGCCTTTTAAAATTACCGCCATTTCAAACTCTTTTTTGTGGTCTGGTCCTGATGAACGCACAAGAACATACTCCGGCGTTACGCCAAATTGCGCTTGCGTAATTTCCTGCAAAAGCGTTTTATAATCCTTAAAAAGCGTTTGCATGTCAATTTTCGGATACACTTTTTCAAATAGTGCGACCGCCGCTTTGCGTGCATTTTCCAAACCGCCGTCAAGATAAATCGCCCCCGTAACAGCCTCAAATGCATTTGAAAGCAGCGACTCTTTATTGCGTCCGTAGTTATTCTCTTCGGCGGCGGATATAAGCAGATATTCGCCGAGATTTAACTCCAGCGCGAGATTTTTGAAACTTTTGTCGCTCACAAGCGATGCGCGCAGTTTGGAGAGTTCCCCTTCGCTTTTTGAGGGAAACTTCATGTAAAGATATTCGCCCACTATCAAATCAAGCACAGCGTCTCCCAAAAACTCCAGCCTCTCGTTATTTTTAGTTTTTTTATAACTTTTATGCGTAAGAGCCTGAATGACAAGCTGCATATCTTTAAATTGGTAACATAGCCGCTCTTCAAGCCGTTTAATATCTTCTCTCATGCTGCCGCTCCTTTGCTTTTTACCTTTTCGGCTTCTTCTTTGGCTATTTTGTCACATCTTTCATTTTCCGCATGACCGCTGTGTCCTTTTATCCATGTGGTTTTTACTTGATGTTGTTTTGAAACTTTTATATATTCGCGCCACAAATCGGGGTTTTTGATTTTGTTGAAATTTCTGCGTATCCAATTTTCAAGCCATTGGGCTATGCCTTTTGTAACATAACTCGAATCGCTTATTATCTCTATGCAGCATGGCTCTTTCAATGCCCTCAGTCCTTCAATTACCGCTTTTAGCTCCATGCGGTTGTTTGTAGTATTTTCTTCGCCGCCGCTTATGATTTTTTCACTGTTTTTATAGCGCAAAATAGCGCAGTATCCGCCGTATCCCGGATTGCCCAAGCTTGAACCGTCGCTAAAAAGAGTAATACTCTTCATGCTCGTTTTTGATAAGCGCAAGCGAAATGTGCGGGCTTTTTAGCGTATAACATGAGGGACATCTGTAAAAATGGACGGGAAATGTGCCTTTGCAGCATGTGCAGGTGTATTCAAATCCCACAGCGGCTTTTGTGTAATTTGCTTTTTTAAGCGCCGCGAGCATTTCAAGCTCAAACGGCGCGCCTTGCGGTGTTTCGCCGCCGACTTTCGCCGCCAGCGCCGCTTTTGCCAAATCTTGTGAAGAGTTTTTCAACAGTGAAATATCGCTCTCCCACAATAAATCCAAAATGCTCTCAGCCTTTATCGTATCCAGATCAAACTCCAAAGCCTCTTTTTTTGCAAATTCAAACAACATGCGCCCGACAAGCGGCTCTTTTTTCGCGAGTGAAAAGAGCGTTTCATATTTTTTTTGATTTGTCATGGAGGCATCGCTTAAAGTTTGCAGCGCTTTGACGAAACTCTTTTCGCTTTTCGCATCAACGCCAAGCTCTTCCAAAGAGTCCATCACTTCAAGCGCCCTTTTATACTCTTTCAACTGCTCATATATTACCATCAAAATTTTAAGCGCCTCTTCATGCCGCGGGTAGAGTTTCAAAAGTTCCAAAAATATATCTGCGCCGCGCCTTAAAAATCCCGCCTTAAAATATATCTTTCCAAGCTCAAATAAAAAATACTGCTTCTCTTCCCTGTTTTTTACGCGTTTTAAGGCGATAAGATAAATGCCGATACTTTTTTCATACTCTCCGCTTTTTGAGTACGAATGCGCCAAAAGTCCCAAACTTTCGCTTGAGATGCTAAATTCATCAAGCAGTTTTTTGTATTCGTCCGCGTCCGCCATGACTTCAAAACGCTTTATGAACCTCTCTATGCTGTAACGCTCCTCTTTGCCCTTAAAAACGCTCCACCAGTAATTCAAAAACGCTATTATAAAGACAATTGCAAAAAAGATGATAACGCCGAAAATAGGGTCTCTATATCCCAAAAAAAGAGTATCCAAACATTGCCTTTTTATGTGATGCGAGGTCAATTATAGCAAAGACAAGCTAAGAGTGAGTATAATTTCTTGCATGATAGATTCAAGTTCAATAGAAACATTAAAACAGCGTATAGATATTGTGGACATTGTCGGCAGTTATTTGGAGTTGAAACGAAGCGGTTCAAATTTCAAGGCAATATGCCCTTTCCACAATGACACGCGGCCGAGTTTATACATAAGTCCTTCAAAGCAGATATATCACTGTTTCGTCTGCGGCGCAGGCGGAGATGCGATAAAATTTGTCATGGAGCATGAGAAATTAAGTTATCCCGAAGCGGTAGAAAAAGTCGCCGACCTTTGCAATTTCGCGCTTACCTACACAAACACAAAAGACGCTGACAATAGAAAAAGAACAAAAGAGATACTTGAACAGTTAAATCTCTTTTTCACGCAAAATTTGGACAAAAATCCGCAGGCGGCGGAATATCTCAGCCAACGCGGCATAGGGCAGTCTTCCATAGAAAAATTTGAGATAGGCTACGCTCCGCAGTCCCACATGACAACGAACTTTTTGAAACGCCATTTTTTCACTTCAAAAGAAGCGATAGAAGCCGGCATCATAAGCATAGGCGACAGGGGAGATGAATACGCGGTATTTATGGAGCGCATTACTTTTCCGATATACTCGGCAAACGGCAAAATAGCGGGTTTTGGCGGGCGGACCATTACAAACCACCCTGCGAAATATCTAAATTCGCCGCAGTCCAAAATCTTTAACAAATCAGAGCTTTTATACGGCTATCATATAGCGCGCGAATCCATTATGCGCAATAAAAAAATCATCATCTGCGAAGGCTATCTTGATGTGGTGATGCTCCATCAAGCAGGCTTTAACGAAGCGGTCGCAACGCTCGGCACAGCGCTTACGGAAAAGCATTTGCCGCTTATAAAAAGAGGCGAACCGAAAGTCATTCTTTCGTATGATGGAGATAATGCCGGGGTGGAAGCCGCGTTTAAAGCCGCCAAACTTTTATCTTCTCATGACATGGATGGCGGCGTGGCGATTTTTACGGGAGATATGGATCCTGCCGATATGGTGCAAAAGGGAATGATTGATAAATTAAACGCTTTTTATAACAGTCCGAAAGAGTTTATAGAGTTTTGTCTGGAGCATATCGCGGGCAAATACAACCTAAAAAACGCGCATGAAAAACAGAAAGCTTTGGAAGAGGCGGCGGCGTATCTGCGCACGCTGCCAAACGCCATCGCAGAGAGTTATAAAAGCATGCTCGTATCTTTGCTGAATGTCAAACCAAATCTTGTCGTTTTGGGAACGCGCAAGCCTTCGCGGCAAAATAGTACGCAGGAGGGCTTTCAGGACATGCTAGAGCTTTCCATCATAAAAACGCTGCTTGTAAATCCTCATTTGATAGACATGACGCTTGATATTATAGACGCTTCCATGTTCAAAGTGCATACGGAAGAGTTGTCGCTGCTGCTTGAAGGACAAAAAGAACATCCGCAGTTAAGAAAACTTTTGATGCTTGAAAATATTAATGTGCATGAAGAAAAAGAGTTGGTAAGCGCCCTCAGGCCGTTTCTTATCGCCTTTTATGAAGAGGAGATTGAAAAGATAAAAAAATCAATGCTTGAATTTGAAAAAAAAGGTTTTTTGTTTAGAAAAATACGGGATATCATAACGCGTTTAAGAAAAGGAGAATTGGTGCCGTATGAAAGCTTTAGCTCTTTTTAGCGGCGGACTTGACAGCATGATTGCCATGAAGCTTATAGCAAATCAAGGCATAAGCGTAAAAGCCGTCAATATAAATATAGGTTTTGGCGGCACAAAAGATATGTCGGCGGTATTTAAAGAACGCGCCAATGAAGTCGGGGCGGATTTTGAAACGATAGACGCGCGCGAAGAGTACATCAAAGAGGTTTTGTTTTCGCCTAAATACGGATACGGCAAACGATTCAATCCATGTATAGACTGCCACGCTTTCATGATGAGAAAAGCAAAAGAACTTTTGCAAAAAAATGCGGCGGATTTTATCATAACGGGCGAAGTGTTGGGACAACGCCCCATGAGCCAAAATTCAAAAGCTCTGAAAAATGTGCTTGAGCTTGGCAATGACGACTCTTTGGCGCTTCGTCCCATGAGCGCGAAACTTTTAACGCCCACAAAGCCAGAAATAGAGGGCTGGGTGGACAGGGAAAAACTGCTTGATATTGAAGGCAGAGACAGAAAAAGGCAAATCGCGTTAGCGCAGGAGTTTGGCTTCAAAGAGTACGCAAGTCCCGGCGGAGGTTGTTTGCTGACGGATATAAATTTCAGCGAAAAATTGCGCGATTTTATCAAATATCAACCGCTGCGCGCCGAAGATGTTGCGCTTTTAAAAGTTGGAAGGCATTTCAGGCTTGAACATGGCGCAAAATTGGCGCTTGGGCGCAACGAGCATGAAAATGAGATATTGGAAAAGATTGATAATGACGCCTTTTGCGGCCTGTTTTTGGGCGAAAAACTAAGCGGACCGTTTGGCAAAATCTCAAAAAACGCATCATTGGACGATAAAATTTTAGCCGCCAAAATAGCTCTTTCATATACAAAAATAGATAAAAACAAAATCCACGGCGTATTGATAGGGCGCGAAATTTACGAAGTTTGCGCGCATGATGCGAAGGAAGTTTCAAAGCGGTATGCGGTGGGAGCGGCTGTTTGATAAGTTTTTGTGCAAAAAAACAAAAATTGCAAATTTTGGCATTTTTGGCGCGCACAAAAAACAAAAATTATTTTACGGCTTAACTCCAATCCGCCTGTTTTAACGAATAGTTGGATTGCCGTGTTTTGGAGTTTGCGGGAGAATTTAAAATAAAATTGCGAAAAATTGATTTCACAAACTTTATATAAGCATTTGGCTTGTATAATTTTGCTCCTGCAACTCGCGGGGTGTTAGCTCAGCTGGGAGAGCGCAACGCTGGCAGCGTTGAGGTCAGGGGTTCGATCCCCCTACACTCCACCACGATAAAATCGGCATTTTCTCAACTTTTAACTTTATCGTTTTTTTCAACTGTGCCAATAAGTGTGCCAGAATATAGATATTGCCCGTCGTCAATTTTTACAAGAGAACCTTCAATATATTTGCCATAAGTTTGTTGAATAACTCTCACGTCTTCATGACCGACAAACTCCGCAATTATGGGCGCGCTCACGCCGTTTAAAAGCATATGCGAAATAAAAGTATGTCTTGTCGCATATAATTTGCGATGTTTTATACCGCACTCTTTCAAGAGAGCGCACCATTTCTTACGCAATGCGTTGATGTCATGGTATGGCTTGCCTTCCTCGTTTGCTACCAAATGCAGAGTTTTTCGCCCGTCAGCATCAATAAGGGCGTTAAAATACTGCCTTGCCTCCTGCCTTATAGGTATTTTGCGTTTGCTTGCCTTAGTTTTGGGCTTACCCGTTACGCCTCTTACGATAACTTCGTTTATCTCTATGAAGTTATGCGATATTTGAGGCAATTTCAATCCTAAAAGCTCGCTCGGACGCATGCCCATCGTAAATAAAACGCCTAAAATATTTTTAAAATTACCGCTTGCATGCGATAAAATCCTCTCAACTTCGTCTTTCGTAAAAGGATTGACATCATTGCCGTCGTCTTTAAGCGGAAAATTAAGCGCCTTGTTTTGTTCAAGATACTCATCTTCCACAGCCGTTTGCAAGATGCCGCTAAGCGCCGCAAGATAATTCTTTTTAGATATGTCTTTTATCTTCAAAGACTGCGCAAAATCCCTTATATCAAGCCGTGTGATAGACGCCACATCTCTGTCTTCGCCGAAAAACTGCACTGCAAACTCTGTATAACGCGCTATATTGTAATAGCTTTTGCGCGCTTCCGAATGCAGTAAATGCTTATCGGCATAGTATCGGACGGTTTTTGCTTTTTGCAGAGTTCCGTTTTTAAGCTTCACAAGTATTATCGGGATAACTTCATTTTCAAGATATTGCCTGTTTTGCCTTGTGTCGTCAAGCTTTGTGGATTTTCTGACATCGCGCGCGCCGTTTTGATACCTTAGATACAATATACCGCCTCTACTGACTATTTTAACTTTCATGTCATCTCCTTGAAAGCTAAAACTGCTGGTTGAACGGTGTAATTTTAGCATAATATCTAACCTACCAGTTTTTTGGCCATAATAGTGGCAAAATCATCCACTTCGTCTTTTACATTCCGCAGCATCCATTCGTCTATTTTTTCACGGATAAAACGCATTTTTGTATTTGGTCCGTCAGGCTGAACAAAATGAACGCCAAGCCGCCAATCATTGCATCTGATTTTTTTATTGATGTAAGCTCTTGAGCAGCTTATATATTCGCAAAGAGCTGAGGTGTCAAGATAGGCTTTCATTTGTTCCAAAGTACTGCAAAATTAAGCGTCTTAGTGAATAATGCTAAATAGATATTGAAAGCCCAAATGTTATCATTACAATAAAGATAATCTCTATCTCTCGTGAACTCAAACATTAGTCCAAATCTTATGTCGCCGTCTATCTCTGTTGCGTCCCAACGACTTGTTTTAAACTCTAATCTGCCTATTTTCATTCGCTACCTCTTTCTATTACAATATTGAATATTTCGCCGATTTTGCCCTCATAATATGGCTTTTTATCTCCGTATTTTCCGTATCGTGGACGAATAGTGCAAAACGGCACTCTGTAATTGCCTAAAAAGATAAGTTGTATATACTTACCATCTTTAAATTGGTAAAACCTCTCTTCCTCGTCTATAATGTAGCGCGTATCGTACATTTTTAGGAATGGGTTCATATCGTCAGGGATTGTTAGCTCTCTAATAGTTAAAAGCTCTGCTGTTTTTTGTAAATTCAACTTGTCATAGTAATGACTGAACTTAATTGTATTCATATTAACTCCTTAATTTATACTGCTGTCATACTGTTTGATTTGGTATTGCGATACATATCATCTGAATGCCCTAACAGTTTATTATAAATATACTCCTGCCCTTTGGCAGTAACTCTTACTTGCATATAGGCTACATCGTCGCCTGTTGTTGAATTGATATAGATACCCTCTTTGACAGCCAATACTCCGTTATCAATATAGTGTTGATAAGGCTTATTGTCACGCATAAGTATCCCTAAATTTCTAAGTCTCTCAAACAGCCTTTTTTCTCCCAAAGGCAAACCTTTATCGCACAGTAACTTAGCATAGTCTCTGACACTTAATGTTCCTTCGCATTTTTGCAAGCGTTGGGCGAATGCCACGCGGGGAGCTTGAGCGTCAAGTTCGGATTGTATCTGCTCTCTTTGCGCTCTTTCCTGCTTGATAGTCTCCAACAGCTTGATTGTAAAGTCAGGATTTGCTATCATCTCTTCGAGTTTTTGTTCAGTTGCATAAACTCCGTGTTTTCTGATAGTGGGTAGCACTTCCGATGTTACCCACTCTTGAAATATCAGCGCCTCATCTTTTTTACTTTGAAAAATTGTTTTGTATAAATTGCTTTCATTAATAAAAGTTGCCTGCTGTACTCTACCTAATGAATCGATGACCTCATTAGTAATGACCCCATCTTTTTTTAATCTTGTCTTTAGTTGCGAAACATTGTTGATGTCTAATGCTTTACACACATCAGCCAAGACAAAATAAGGTTCATTATTAAATAAACCGCCTCTTATTTTAAAACCGCTGTTTTGGAAGATTTGAAGTTCCATTGTTTACTCCTTATGGTTTTTTGTTTCTGTGATTTTGTTTAGCGTTTCTTTTATGCCGTTTGCTATGTCGCTTATCGCGTTAGCCAAAAAGCAAGCTGTGGACGCATCCATATCTTTGTTTGTCCCGACTGTATCTATATAGATATTGTGGCATTCTATGAGATGAGCGATGACATTCAAATCGCTTATCGCATAATCCAATATATCCAACTCGTTTTCGTAGTCAGTGTTGAAGTGTTTTGTTGATTGCATAATTTACTCCTTTATTTGTCATATTGGCAAATTTTAAAGAGTATTTTATATCATTTTGATAGTTTTGTCAAGATATTTTTTATTGTTTTGGTAAATTTATTGCAAAATAATTACTAAAATGACAATTATTTTGCAAGCAATAGAAGTTTTTTGAATGTATCTACAAAATCTTGAAGTTCTTTATTTTGTAATAATAATTCAAAAGTTTTCACTGCCTGTAATGGCATTTCATCTGGCGATGACGCCCACCTATTTACTGTTGTTTCACTAACGCCAACGCGTTCTGCAAGCTCTTGACGAGTTATCCCCAGCTCTTTGCAAGTCTTTTTGACTATATTATCGCTCATATTTGCTCCGATTTTTTATATAATATTATACAATAAAATACTTTTCGCATGCATAAATTTTTCTATCGCCGTTATGCAAGCGGCGCTGATACCAAGCGGTTTTGTTTGGTCAAACCGTTAAACCCCGCGCCAATCAATCTCATGGCTGTTTTTACAGAGGCGTTAAACACTAATGCTTATACTGCGCCATGATGCGCTCCCATTCTCTTGTTATATGGCTTAATTCAACTCCTGATAAGCCTGCTTGCTTCTCTATCCAATTGACATGTTCGCTCATCTGTTTGCTATCAAGTTTTGTGTAGCTTAACGGAACGCCTCTATCGTCTCTTGGATAATTTAAATCAAGATATTTCAACAGATTTCTAAGCGTTTCGGCATCAATAAGATTTATCGGCAATAACGCTCTTGGTTCGTCAATCTTCAAAACTTTGCAATGAGCGTGCAAATCTCTCAAAATTGAAAAAATAAACCTGTTGAAATTATTTGATATTTTCATTCCAAATCCTCAAAGCTTCCAAAACTTCGTTTTTAGTGCTTTCTCCGATATGTACGGGTATCAATTGTTTGATACCCTCTTCATTGCAAAATTTAATCACTTTTTGAACGCTAAGGTGAGAGTTCATAGCACCTTCAAGATGCGTAAATTCGCCTTTTTGTATGGCTTCTTGAATAAGCTTTGAAGCCTTAATTTCGCAGTGATTGCACTCAATAGACACGCTGTCGTATCCCTTTGCGCTTATGCCGTCCAATGTCGCCGTGTCCGTGATATGCAAGTGTTTATGAGCGCCTTGCATTATTCTGTATCCGCAGTTGGGTACATCGTGGTAAGCTTTAACGGGACTGACTTTATAGCTTCCAAAACTGTAAACTTTGCCGATTTCAACTATTTGAACTCGTTCTGCGTAAAGAGATAGCGCCTCTTTCAGCCATTCGCCGCAGATAATTACGGGCTTTACATTGACGTATAATTTTCGCAAAGCCGTAAGATTGAGGTGGTCGCTATGCTTATGCGTAAGCAGCAGATATTTGACTTTGTTTGCATAGGGCTTAATCATCTCATAACTAAGCCCCAAGTCAATCATCAAATCGTCGTTGACCAAACAACAATTACCTTTTGAGCTGCTCCCTATAATGTTAAAGGTCATCTAAACTAACCTCTTCTTCATCGTCAAATACATCGGGCTGTTCTATCACCTCGTCGGCTTGTTTTCGCGGTTCAAAACTGACATCGTTTTCGCTTTGTATATAAGCGTTTTGCAGTTCGGAATTTGTAAAATCCAAAGAGATATTTTTCATTGCCTTTCGGATAACCGTTTTTTTCCACATCTCATCTTCCCATTTTGCCCATGGGGAATATTCGGATTTTGCACTTTGTGAAACGGCTTTTACTTTATTTACCTCGTTTATGTTTACAAATTCGGTTTGCTGGACGCCGTTTTCATAGATTACCGTACAAAATGCGCCTATCTTATTTCCTCTATCGGTCTTAAAAGGGTCAAACTTATGGACGAATTTATTATCCTCAAAATAATATTCGTCCCTCTCATATACAACCCGCGCGTAAATCTCACGGATTTTCTCAACGCTGTACTTTTTGGCAAGTTTTACTTCGCCTTTATAATCCTTTAAAACCGTGAGCTGATTTTTATAGGGGATAATGTAGCATTCGCGATTGAGCATATCAAGTCCAAGAGCTATAAAGTTATAGACATATTGAGCTATCTTTAAAGGCTGTGATTTTGCCAAAACGTTTAAGTCTGGATTTTGAGCTATATACATTAAGGCGTTAATCTTCAATCTTTCGCTATTCACATCCGCAGGGAACGCCTTAGCGCTCCTTGAAACCATATCTGACAAAACATCTTTGAATTTAGTTACCTCGTTCATATTTCAATCCTTTGGCATTCATAAATTCTTTGAGTTCGCGGAGCTGGTTTTTAGTGCCGTAAACCGTGAAAGAGCATTTGAATGTTTGTTCAGGCTCTGATTTGGGTTCGGTCGGTTTGGGCTGAACTATCGGCTCCGGCTTGACTTCAGCTTTTGCCGCTTCCTGCTCTTTTTGCCTTGCGCGGATGGCGTCCTCGCGCTGGACTTCAAGGTTTACCTCTGAAATAGCGCGGTTAAGGTCTTTAACCATTTGGTATTTGGCAAGTACTCTCTCCTCATAACTAACCGTGCCTATCGTATGCAAATCGGCTTCAACTTTTGCCAAATAATCGTTTATGACGCCCTCATAATATTTGTCGGTTTTTGATTTGATGATTTTCTCATCTTTAAAAACATCTTCAAAGGTTATGAAATCATGTTTATTCACAGAAAGAAAATAATCTTTCAAGCCTTCTATCTTGCGTGATAGAATTTCATCTTCAACTTCGTCTATCTTTGACTTGAGCTTTTTATCGGCGTCATTAAAAAGATTTGAGATTTTGGCTTTGTACTGTTCATCAAAATCGTTATAAGGCTTCATAACGGTTTCTTTGACCAGCTTCCTTTTTTCCTCAAGGTCTTTAAACTCACGGCTTAGTTCGCTTCGTATGTTTTTAACGGTTGAGAGGGTGCTTTCGCTTGCTTCTATACTGTCAAGGTTCAAAGACTCTATCTTAGCCTTAACTTCCTCGCTTATAGCGTCTAAGAGTTCATACTCTATAACGGGCGCTTGTTTAAGCACTATGACTTCGTTTTTCATTTTGTTCCCCTTACCATATCTACGACGATCCATTCGTCGCAATGTTTATAGGCTATCAGCCCGCCTTTGATGATTTGAAACCACTTTATGCTGTAGTCGGCTCTGTGACCGATGAGCATTTTTGTGTAAGTTGTCATGGGTGTCTCCTTAGGTTTATTACTGAAAGTATAATTTAATTATCCTTATAAGATAATTAAATGGTATAATAAGATTATCATATAGCATAATTTTATTATTTTTTATGCTATAATGAGGGAAGGAGAACAGGAATGTTTGGATTAATAATTAAGGTTTTAATATTTTTGTGCATATAAAGAAATAAACTTATAAGCTAAACTTTGCTAAATTGACAATAGGAGATAAGATGCATTATTTTTATGGAATGACACAAAAAGGCAAAAGAGGACAAAAAAATAAAGATTGTTTTCTTATTGACGATTTTGTTGTTAATTGCGGTTTCAAAAAGAAACAAAGTAAAAAAAATGGATTTGTACTATCGGTTGCCGATGGATTAGGAAGTGCTTTGTATGGAGACATAGCATCGCAATATATATTAACACAATTTTCAAACAACAGAAAATTACTCTCACGAGCTTTGGCAATAACTATGATTGATAATGCCAACTCTTATTTGTTAAAAAAATATCAAGGTAATGCCACTACGGTTTTTACAATGATTTGCGGAAGTGATGAAAAGATATTGATTTTTCATGTTGGAGATACAAGAGCATATAAACTAACAAAAAGAAATCTAATACAATTGACAAATGACCATACTGAAGTTCAAAAATTAGTAGATTGGGGTGTTATCGGTGAAAATATGCGAATATATAATAATAAAAAACATATTGTTTCGCAATGTTTAGGATATTATCCAAAGATATGTATTGATATTTATCCAAATACTTTTGAGCATGGCGAAATGTTATTGTTAACGTCGGACGGGATTCATGATTATTTATCACAAGAACATATGGAAAGTATTTTAAGAAAATCAATCAATATAGAAACGAACGCAAATGGTCTTATTCAGGCAGCTGTGCAACAGGGTTCGACAGACGACTTGACTGTTGTAATTGTGAAATATATTTAATTTACCAATTTGCTTCGAGTAAAAGACCTATTTCGTCTTTAATTTTATTAATAGCATAAATATTCCCATCAACAATAGAATTAAAACATCTCATTGAATCATACACCTTATGTTTATTCATGCTTCTTAAGAAATCGATAGCCTGTTTAATAAGCACTTCATGATATACTACAGTTTCATTGAATGTTTTTTTAGTACCAAGTAGACACTGTTTTCTAAGTTCAAATAGGTAATGTTTGAATGCAAGCTTTTCAGAAAAGCTGGACTCTGAAGGTTTTGATGACAAAAAAACATCTTTAGAATATTCATTTAACTCACCATATGGTCTAAATTCATCCAATACATTTTCTCTTTGTGCAGTGTCCAATATGCTTATTCTATACTCTGAAAAAGCTTGAGGACAATAATACCAAGTAGCTCTACGGCTAATTGAGTTGTTATTTCTATCATTAAATTTATTTGTATTGAAACTTCTAACATTTAAAAATGTTCCCGATGCTATAGCATCAGCTTTAGTGCAAGCTAAATATAGCATCTGATGATTAGCATATCCAATAATTACTTTTCTATTTTGCAATTTAAGACCAGCAACGAGTAAACCAAGATTTGATAAAAATAGACCGCTTTCATTTAAATATGGGCTTTCGGGAACTATATAGTAACCATCTACATCCCACTTTGATGAAATTCTAATTAGTGTTTCTATATCATCTTCATTTTCTAAAACCTCTTTTTTTAGAGCAAGCGTGATAAACCTTTCTTTATTTCTTAGTATATCAGACATGTTCAAAAAAATTTCATGGTGTTTTATCCATGCATTGTCAACATTGCTACACACTATGCTGGGGATAATATATGCCGAAGAATTAATGTCATCATTTATAGTTTTAATTCGCTCAATATGTTCTTTGATATACTTGAAATCCGACAATAAAGATGTATTACAATTTTCCAACCAATGCGGATGTTTAATTAATTTTTTATGGTTTGCTTTTGGATTATAGTATTGTGGGTCAAAGAGAGTTTTCCCATTGATTTTTGTCAATTTGAATGAAAATTCTTTTAAAGCTTTTTCGCTCAAATCTCTTGGACTTAATATAACAGTTCCATCCCTACATTTTTCTACAAGGTCACAACAAAGCTTTGTCATACCATGCCCGAATTGCAAATACATATCCATTTTACTTCACCTCTTTTTCAATTTCAAGCAGCAATTGAATTGCCAAATTTACATCAGGTCTTCTACTTATATGTTTGTTCATACAAGCATAAATTAGTTGATTTAAACCTTCATATTGATGAGTTTTTATTTTTTTATAGTTACCTTTTTCTATTTTTCTCATTACATTTATCCGTTCATCGTCTTCACTAATAAATGGATTTTCTCCTGATAACATTTCATAGGCAATCACCCCGATAGAGAATAAATCAGTGTGATTGCCTATATCGTCTTTTTTATTATACATTTGTTCTACAGGCGCATAACCTATAGTGCATGGACCAAATGCATCACTTGTATTAGTTAACGACATTTGTTGCAAGTCTTTCGTAATACCAAAATCAATCAAAAAATATTTTCCACTGCCATCTCTAATAATATTTTCGGGCTTAATATCTCTATGTATAAGTTGTTCTTGTTTTAAAATATGCAGTATTGCAAACATGTTATTCAAAAAAGAGATAACTTCTTTGCAATCAATAGGTGCATTTGCCAAGATATAATCTTTTAAGGTTGTTCCTTCTATAAAATATTCCACGATATAAAAATATTCCATATTTTCGCAAGTTACAACGTCATAAGAATAAATAGTGGCGGTATTAATACCCATAGCACAACAACGTTTTAGAATTTCAATTTCTCGTTTAATGCGTTCAATATCTTGGTCTGGTTTTATAATTTTTAAAGCAACTTTTGTACCGTTATCCAAGCATGCACTATAAACTATCTTTTGCCCGGCATCTTTTATAAGTCTAATATCGTTTAGACCTAATTTTTGAAAGCAATCAATATTCAAAATGTATCCTTCCTTATTGATGGCATGTCATATATCGCCCTACCCATTCATTAAACATCCAAGACATATAGCTTGTAGGTAATGGTTGTTTGCTGGCCTTGTTGAGCTCCACAATTTCATTGTTTGTCAAACTATATACTCCTATACCATAATCTTTAAATGGCTGAATGGTATTTTGCATAGGTTTTTTTATGGGAGTTAACGCATAAGATTCTGATGCAAACCATTTGTTTGTATTTGCTTGCTTTAATAATGTCTTCCAATTGTTAATTTTGGCTTCAATAGACACTAGTCGCTTAATAAAATATGTTTCACTTATCGATTTTGCCTTCCATTGCCCATCTTCTCTGCAGAGTAATTCCGCATCCAATAAGCGTTCAACAGCTTTCATAATATCTTTATATAAAAAAGATGTTTTGGAAACTATATCTTTTGAATTTGTTCCATTCATAGCGCGAATATTTTCTAAAATCTTAATATCTTTAGTGTTTATGACATTGCGGGCAGGTTTCCATTCATCTAAAATTTTTGGATCATATTCTGCAAAAACAATATCGGGGTAAAAAGTATCTACGAGAGGCTCCATAAAAACAGCTAATTTATTTACTTCATGCTCAAAATCTTTTGTTGAAATTTCTATAAAATTATTTACTAAATCAAGTTCAGGACCACTCTTACTAATTCTTTTTTTTATCCCTATATCAAACATATTCGTATCGATTATTGCTATATTTGACATAAAATTCTCCATTTAAAGCAGTAAGTATACTCTATATTATATTTATTGTTTATTAAGTGTTTTCTAATTTCATTTCCTTTTTTCACGCCTTACCATAAAATTCCGCTATGGCAAGCAATTTATCGGCATAAACATAGATGCTTTCAATCGTTTCAAGTTCAAATTTTACCTCTTTTTTATCTGTGTCAAATATGCCTATTTGTTTTCTTTTGTCAGTTAGATATAACCTGCAAATAGTTTTTCTGTTATTATCATCAAAAAGAATGGCAAAATATGATTGAGCATCACGGTGGGCAATCCTGTCTAATTTAACTTTTGAGCATAAAATAGCTCTTATGATATAGAATGCGTCTAATTCCTCTTGAGTTGTTACTACTTTGCTGTCATTTTTGGTTTCTTCAATTTCCGCTTCTTTTATCTTCTGCTGTTCGGCTGTCTCTTTATTTAATGCCGTTTGCAGTCTATCGGTAACAATATCATTTAACTGCTGCTGGAATGATTTTTTGACCAATCCCGTGAATTTTTCAAGCATTTTCGGATGTATCTGACCTTGATAAATCTGCCTTGCAAAATGTTTGACAAATTCAGGGGTTGGGTTTGCTATTTCAGAGTTGATTAACTGTTTTAATTCATTTGTATATTTCAGTTCGCTTGCCGTATTTACGATATTGTCAAAATCAAAATATGACTTATGAAACTTCTTTAATTCGTCTATCTGATTATCTTTTATCTGTGTTATATCAAAAGAGAAAAATGGCTTTTCATCCATTTTGTTTTTTTCAACCAAATCAGTAAAAAAGCGGTAATCTATACCATTGGTTAAAATAGCAAATTTTGCTTTGGCGGCATTAAAATATCTAAACAGTTGTGATTCGTTTTTGATGTTTAAGTCATTGCCTGCCGCTTTGCATTCAATCAATAAAATAGGTTCATTGTCTTTGAGTATCGCATAATCAATTTTTTCGCCTTGCTTGACTCCAATGTCTGCTACAAATTCTGGTATAACTTCGGAAGGATTGAAAATATCATAACCCAATTCCTTGATAAACGGCATAATCAAAGCTGTTTTTGTAGCTTCCTCTGTGCTTACCTTGTCTCTTAGCTTGGCTACTCTGTCACCAAGTAACTTGATTTGGTCCTTGAAATCAACCATCTTATCTCCTTATTTTATTTTTATGTAACTTTCTAACATTTCAGACGGCAATATTGCAAATTATTTACTGGTATATTCCATAAATTTATTTCTAAATATCATAGGTTTTGATATACCCGCTATCGGCGCTTGCGGATTGCCTGCTCCAGCTATAACGATAGAGCCGTAATTGAAAATTCTGCCAAGAACGCTTTGATGTACTTGTATGCTTTCAACTTTGCTGATGTTTAGTTCTACGGTCACTCTTTTGATAAAGCCGATTTTGGCTATTACTCTTTTATTGGTAAAAGCTAATTCGGTTGATATGTATGTTATATACGCCCAGCCGAATATAAGTAGAGCCACCAATATCAACCATACAAAACCCACCGAAAATAACAAAAACAATATACCTAAAAGTATTCGCGGCAGTAAAAACCAAACGCTTAATCTACCTTCGTAGATAACCTCTTCGCCACTAATAAGAGTTTCTTTGATGTAACTCATATTTTACTCCTCGTTTCAGAATACTGTTTTTAAAACTTTGCCAAAAATTTTAAATACAGTTTGATTTTCGTTTTGAATTTCCCAGCTTTCATAGTCGGGATTACGCGATATGATTTTGAATTTCCCTTCGGGTGTTATCTGCAATAGTTTTACCATTAAAATATTATTCCAATTAAATACATATAAACCATCGCCATCATAAGAAGTTTTAGTAACATCAAAAATTATCCAGCTGTCAGGCAATAACATCGGTAACATACTATAGCCGTCAACTTGCGTTGCCCGTAGGTTTTCAGCTTTTTGCGGTGTTTTGAAATAAAGAGATGAAACGGCTATAGTTTCATTCGTATCAAAAACATCTATGTCATAAACATCCTGCGATGTTCCCGCAGAAGCGTTACGCGATAATATAGTAACATTAAGTATGTTATCGTCGCCATCTATACTTTTAATGATATTTGCGCCATCTTTTACAACAAAAAGATCGGCTATGGTAACATGTAATAATTTAGCTATTGTATGAAGCTCATTGATTTTTGGCACGCTTTCATTTTGTCGCCATTTTTTAATTGCAGGTTCGCTTTTTGGAAGCCCTTGCCTTGTTAATTCATCTGCAAATTTTGCAGATGAGCCATAGTGTTTTGAAATCAACTCACCTAAAAGCAAATAATTAAACTCGCCTATATTTTCCATAAATAATCCTTGAAAATGATATTTTATCTAAAAAGTAGAATAATATTATTATCCTATTCAAAATATTTTAAGCATAATTAAATTATACTATACTCATGGAATGGAATAACTTTAAACAAAAATTGCTTGATTGCGGATACTCAATTCCCTCAATTAAGAAAATCAAAAGCGGGGAACAACTCCCGACAGTGTCCAAGCTTTTTGAGCTTGAAAAAATTGGTATTTCCATAGATGCATGGCGACCCTTTGTTGCGAAATATAATTACCGAAACTCTACCAAACAAAAAACCTGTGCGCAAGAGTTACGAGGTGTTACGAAGCGTGATGACGGGAACGCAGGAGTGAATGAGGGCAGCGAATGAGCGAACTGTACGGCGAAAGTATAGACAACAGCGGCAAAAAGATAAGCCGCGTTACCGTGTCTCTTTCCAGTGCGGATTTGGAGTTTGTGTCTGCTATCGCGGACGCTAAAAGTTTAAGTAACAGCGAGGTGATTAATCTCTTAATCAAACCTACGATACGGAGAATATCGGAGCAAGAGAAATTAATCAAGTCAAATCCCAAAGCCGTTGCTTTTGATTTGGTTACGAAAGGCTAAAAGATGAGAGTTTTTGAATTTTGGCGGTTTGTGATATTTACGAACTTTTGGAGGTTAGGAAAAGATGAGTATAGAAACTTTGGGTTTGACATGGATTTATCTATCAGTCCGAAATCAGGTTTTAATCCTTATGTATGGGAGTTTGAAATAAAAGGGCATTTTTGGCGCTATGGCTTCAAATTTTTTATCGGATGGAAAGCGAAAAAATAAGTTGTAACGGGTGCGCTAAAGCCTCCTTAAGTTTATGCCACCGGCGCGCCTTTTAGAGCTTATCGCTCTAAGGGAGATAGTTGTTTTCGTAGGACCGCTACTCCTTTGTATCTTAGTTGCCCTAAGGCGGATTTATTCTACCTCAAAAGGGCTTACAAGGGCTTTTAATAAAGTCAGCCCGCCCTAATTCCCCTCTGAAGTAGGGGCTGACTTGCTTTATTAAGGCGTAAATTCTTCAGAAGGGGAGAATGTTTTAGAATGAACTACTCATTTGATATAGAAGATGCGAAAAAGTACGGCGTGAACGAAGCTATTATGATTAATAATTTCAAGTTTTGGATAATCAAAAATCACGCTAACAACAAGCATAGATACAAGGATAGAACGTGGACATATAATTCGCTTGCCGCACTTGGCGAACTGTTCCCGTTTTGGACTGTAAGGCAGATAAGGTATACGCTTGAGAGCCTTATCAATCAAGGCATTTTAATATTCGATAATTTTAATGAGGATAAGAGGGATAGAACGCTTTGGTATGCATTCAAAGACGAGAGCTTTTTAGGCTTAAATATGTCAGTTGCATTTGACGAAAATGGAAAATCAGATTTGACGAAAAGTGAAAGTGCATTTGACGAAAATGGAAAATGTATAATAGGTAACAGATATAAACATACAGATATAAACAATACAGATAATAAAACCTCTGAATTAATTCATTCGGAAGATAAATCTTCCTCATTCATTAATTCATCTCCTTGTGTGAAAAACGAAAATCCAAATTTGCAAAAATGCGAAAAAGGTCAAATTTCAGTTCATTTGCCTGATTTTGTCAATCCCGCCCTTTGGGATGATTGGACAAGGCACAGACGGGAGATAGGTCATAGCCTTAAACCCACGACCATTCAAAAGCAATTGAAACAATTGGCTGAATGGCACAAACAAGGCTATGACGTGAATAAAATCATTGAGCAGAGCATTATAAACGGCTGGCAGGGACTGTTCCTGCCCAAAAAGACAAAAATTGAACAAAACCCTCTGCCTGATGAAATTGAGCAAGCCGTAAGAGAAGGCAGGATAAGCGAAGAGGGAGCTTACTCTTACGCAAGCGCCATGAATTGGCTAAAGCGTTATGAGGGGGAAGCATGACAAGAGTTGAAATGATAAGCCAACTATCGGTGATAGCGGAAGCCTATCACGAAAAAGTAAGCGAAGCGAGATATGAGCTTTATTATCAAGTCCTCAAAGAGCTTGACTACGAAGAGTTTAAAAAAGCCTGCATTGACATTCTCTCAACCCGCAAGTATTCAAGTTTTCCGATGCCTGCGGAGTTTTTGAATATTGAAGAGATTGAAAGCAAGGCTATGAGCGCTTTGGGCGAACTCAAATCAGCCTTCAGACGATATGGCAGATACAGGTCGGTTTGTTTTAGAGACAAAGCTCTGATGGCTTGCGTGGACGCTATGGGAGGGTGGATAGCTCTTTGCAATATGGACATAAACGACTGGTCGTTTAGGACGAAAGAGTTTGTGAATTTTTACAAGGCTTTTGCTAAGCGTCCCAATGATATTGAGACAACGCATTTATCGGGGCTTGTTGAATACCAAAACGGAATTGAGTTTGCCGAAGTTGCTTTGATAGGCTTTGGCGATAATAAAATCATAAGCGCAGATGAATTTCAAGAGTTTTTACTGCCTAAGCCTGAAAAATCCATTCAAATCGGCGGCAGAAAGTTAGCTTTGGGAGTAAGGAAGTTTTAATGAAAGAAAAAATCTTGACAAAAATAGAAAAACTTGACGCTGATATAAAAAAGATAAACAACGATTTTGCGGACATCTTAAGCGAATACATAGGCGAAGTTAAGACCGAAAAAGGGCTTGAATGTTTTAGAAAATTCAGAGAAATTTTAAAGAGGTTGAACGAGCTATGAAAGTGAAAATCTGCAAAATGTGTAAGCAAAAATTCACTCCCTCACGACAAGGTCAAATAGTCTGTTCTGTCAAATGCGCGCATGAGTATTCAAAGCTTTTGCAGGCAAAAAAAAGAAAGAAAGAGAAGATAGAATTTATCCGTTCAGACAGAAGATACCTGACAAGGCAAGCCCAATATTGGGTTAATAGATATGTCAGGCTAAGAGACAAAGGCGTTTGCATCTCTTGCGGCAATAAGACAAGGAAAATGGACGCAGGGCATTACAGACCCGCAGGACGCAATTCAGCGTTAAGGTTTGACGAGCGAAATATAAACTGCCAATGTGTCGTATGTAATCAGTACAAGTCAGGCAATCTCATCGCTTACCGTGAGGCGCTTACCAAGAAAATAGGGCTGGAGATGGTATTGGAGCTTGAGAGTAGTAACCAATGCAAGAAATGGAGCGTTGAAGAGTTAAGAGAGATAATCGCAAAGTACAAGGCAAAGGTCAAGGAGCTGAATAATGGATAACAAAACCTATAAGTGCGAGATAAAAATCTCTTTGCCGATAGACGAAGTAAATCTCATAGAGAAAATAGCTCAAAAAGAGAGGAAAACCAAAGGCGAGATACTGCTTGAGTTTCTTAACGCTTCACCTAAATGGATAGATAAAATCACAAAGTGGAAAGAATTCGGCAAGGAAGTCGTCTGATGGCTCATACGCAAAAACAATGGGAAGCGGCAAAGACTTATTATGAAGCTGGACTTACTTTAAGAGAGATAGAAAAAAAGACAGGCATAAATTATGCGGTGATAAGTAAAAAAGCAAAGCAACAAATATGGCAACAAGGAGCGAATGCCGATTATATAGAGGCTAAAATCACCATTGCCGAAAAAAAGGCAACAAAAAAAGCAACAGAAATACAACTTTTAGACGAAATTGCAACAGATATAATCGCAAACAAAAAGCTGATTTTTGACGTTACGACAAAAGCGTTAAAGAGGATAGAAAGCATGATAGAAACACTTGATAATCCGAACGACCTAAAGGCGGTCATAGAGATGGCGGATAAGGCATCTTTGACTTTGGGCATCAATCCACGACATGCCAATCAGCAAATCAATGTCCAAACAAATACGCAGGTGAATAATATCCAAAACAAAGACGAGTTGGAAGAAGAACTTAACAAGCGAGGGCTGCCCGTTGAGTTATAGCGTGGAAGATGTTGAACTTTTGGAGAGGTATTTTAACTTGAAAGCAAAAGATGACTTTTATACATTCAGGCGATTAATGCACCCAAAAGATAAAACGGGGTGGTTTTATAAAGACTTATCCGAGCATTTTCAGCAGTTTTATCTTGATTTAGCGGCGGGATTAAGACCAAACTTAATAATCCAATCCCCGCCCCAACACGGCAAAAGCGAGGCTATAGTTGATTTTACGGCGTGGATATGCGGGAAAAATCCTAATCTAAAAGTAATATTTGCAAGCTTTTCCGATACTTTGTCCGTAAGAGCCAATCTAAAGATGCAGCGTATGCTGGACAGCATACGCTATCAAAAAATTTTCGGCAGTATATTAAATACAAAAAACATAACTACCGTATCGTCTCAAAAGAGGCGAAATTCAAATCTTATAGAGTTTACAAACGGCGAGGGATACTTCAGAAACACAACGGTAAACGGCTCTATCACGGGAGAGAGTTTGGACTTAGGCGTGATAGACGACCCTGTCAAAGGAAGGGAAGCGGCAAATTCGCCGACTGTGAGAGATAAGACTTGGGATTGGTACACGAACGACTTTAGAACGAGATTTAGCGAAAAAGCTGGGTTTTTGATGATACTGACAAGGTGGCATATAGACGACTTGGCAGGGAGGATAAAAGAGCGCGGAAACGCTAAGTTTTTGAAATATAAAGCCATAGCCGAAAAGAATGAAGAGTACAGAAGCGAGGGAGAGGCGCTGTTTCCTGAACACAAAAGCCTTGAGTTTTTACTCAATATGAAAAAGACCATGAGCATTCATGATTTTGAGAGTTTATACCAGCAAAATCCCGTAATAGAAGGCGGCAATCTTTTTAAACTTGAATGGTTCAAACCCGTTTCAAGAGAAGTCATAAAAACGCTTACTTTTCAAAAATACTTTATCATCGCGGATACGGCTATCGGCACAAAACAGCAGAATGACTACACGGTATATACGGCTTTTGGCGTAAGTGATAACAAGCTTTATGTATTGGATATGTACAGAGGAAAGATTGAGAGTTTGGAGCGCGAATTGAACGCGCGAAGCTTTTATAAACGCAATAACAAATATCCGTTTGATGGCATGTATGTAGAGCTGAAAGCAAGCGGAACGGACTTGTATCAAAGACTTAAAAGGGATAGCCTGATGGTAAGAGGCATAGAGCGGGACAAGGATAAGATTACAAGAGCGCAGGAGGTTCTGCCGTACATTGAATTGAACGGCATATATTATATTGACGACGTTGATACGAACGAATATATGCTTGACGAGATAGTATCGTTTCCGAACGGCGTTCATGACGATATGGTTGACACTATCATAGACGGCGTAACGATAGCTTACAATCCTCCGAAGTCAAGCTTTGTGTTTGAGTTGGCTTGAAGCCCTGTTTTAAGGCTTTTTGGGATATAATTCATACTAAGAAAGGTAAAAATGGAAAAAGAAAATATAGTCAAAAAGACATGTAAAGAGTTGGGGATAACGCAAAAAGAATTGGCGGCGCGCATTCGTGTTCACGAAGAAACAGTTAGCAAATGGTCGCGCGGTGTCATAGATACGCCTGAATGGGCGATAGAATTATTCAAATTACTCAAATTAGAGCAAAAATACAATACCCTTAAACAAATATTTGCTGACGAATTAAACAAATAAATCAGTAAATAGCTTATTTTACTCTTGACAAAAACCACAAAAAGTTGATATAATTATTTTTGAAATCGCCAATTTGGTGGTTTCAAGTTCTTTTCACTCTCTATCTGCAAAGATAGGAAAGGAGAAACCGACATGATGAGAAAAGCATGGAGGGAGATGGTTCTTTATCTTGCCCGAGAGGGCATCATAACGGACATCGGGGAGTTTGCACGCCTATTTCACCTTGCAAACAAACTACCCCGAAAGAGCCAACAGGTTAAAGGTTAAAACCTTTTAAACAATTGGGCTGGAGCGCTAACTCCAGCCTCATTATAGCATAAAATGAGGTCTAAAATGCAATTCACAATTAACAATATAGAGGTAAACCTAACTTCTAAAGACGATAAAGTGTTTGCAACATCTATTGATGTTGCAAAAGTATTTAAAAAAGAACATGATAAAGTGGTTAGAGATATTGGAAAACTAATTCAAAAAGATGTCGCCAAAATTGGCGGAATGTTTTTTAAAACTGTTTATTTTGACACTTACAGTCGTAATCAACGCGCTTACGAAATGACAAGAGACGGTTTTTCATTGCTTGTTATGGGTTTCACCGGAGAAAAAGCAATCAATTGGAAGCTTGATTTCATAGAAGCATTTAATAAAATGGAAACTATGATACAAATTCCCCAACACCAAGTCCCGCTAACTCTCCCTGAAGCGCTAAGAGCATACGCAGACGCGGAAGAACAAAAACAAAAGGCATTATTACAGCTTGAAGCAGAGGCTCCCCGCGTGGCATTCGCCCAACGCTTGCAAAAATGCGAAGGAACGCTAAGCATCAGAGACTATGCTAAGTTACTGTGCGATAAAGGTTTGCCTTTGGGAGAAAAAAGGCTGTTTGAGAGACTTAGAAATTTAGGGATACTTATGAGAGACAATAAGCCTTATCAACACTATATTGATAACGGAGTATTGGCTGTCAAAGAGGGTATCTATATCAATTCAACCACAGGCGACGATGTAGCCTATATGCAAGTAAGAGTTACTGCCAAAGGGCAGGAGTATATTTATAATAAACTAACAGGAGCGATAAAATGAAAAATTTTCACACTGACTATAAGAATGAACTTGAGATATTGGATTATGCGATAAGCGATTTGAATGTCATCGCTCATCTTATAGAATGCCACAATATCTATATAGATACAGTCGGGACAAACAAAAATATGGATGCGTCCACAGCTTGCTTTTTGGCTAACGCGATAAGCGACATAGCAAACGGCATAAAAGAAACGCTAAACAAAATCACAGAAACAAAAAACCATAAGGAGTAAACTATGGATTGATATAAGCAAAGGCATAAACGAGCGCTTGTCAAAAAAATAGATCTTACAAAATGGAGGTTTTTATAAATTTTTAGTATAATTCCAAAAAAGCGGAGGATAACAATGGCAAATGAATTAATTGATTCATCGCAGTTTATTTTTTATGCTTCAAGCAACGGCAATATAAATATTCAGGTTATTGTTCAAGATGAGAATGTATGGGTAACGCAAAAAGGTATGTCAGAAATATTTAATATTTCAAGAAGCACAATCACGGAACATCTTGGAAATATTTTTAAAAGCGGCGAATTAGAAGAAAATTCAGTATGTCGGAAAATCCGACATACTGCAACCGATGGTAAAAGTTACGACACAAACTATTATAATCTCGACGCTATTTTATCTGTTGGCTATCGTGTAAATTCTGCTCAAGCAACGCAATTTAGAAAATGGGCAAACGGCGTTTTAAGAGAGTATCTTATCAAAGGTTTCGCGCTTGATGATGACAGGCTAAAACAAGGCTCTAAGTTGTTTGATAAAGACTATTTTGATGATTTAATCGAACGCATTCGTGAGATTAGAGCGTCAGAAAGGAGACTATATCAGAAGATAACCGACCTTTACGCAGATGCTTCCATAGATTACGATGTCAATTCTCCTATAACAAAAGAGTTTTACGCTACAGTTCAAAATAAATTCCATTTTGCCATACACGGACACACAGCGCCTGAATTAATTATTGAAAGAGCTGATGCAAATAAACCTCATATGGGATTGACAAGCTGGAAAAATGAAAAACGCGGCGGTAAAGTTCTTAAAAGTGATGTTTTGATAGCCAAAAATTATCTCAAGGAAGAGGAGATAAAAGAGTTAAATCTGCTTATTGACCAATATTTAAGTTTTGCCGAAAACATGGCAAAACGCGGCAGAATTATGACTATGTCGGATTGGGCTAAAAAATTGGATGAATTTTTAAAATTTAACGAGTATGGGCTGCTTCCAAATGCAGGCAAAGTTTCAACAGACGAAGCGAAAGGGAAAGCATCAAAAGAGTTTGAAAAATTTAGAGTGATACAAGATAAAGAGTTTGTCTCAGACTTTGACAAGGCAGTTGAAGAGATTAAATCAACAGGCAAACTTCCAAAGAAATTAAGGAAATAAAAATGAAAAAGTTAGTTTTATCGGCATTATCGGTTTTTGTTTTAGCAGGCTGCGCACAGCAGTTTGTTATCAACAGTTCCGAAAGTATAGCGGGCAAGTCTTTTCGCTCTACGGGTAATAAGCTGGCTGAAAACATAACATTCAGTCCCGAAGCTCTCATAAGAGGCAAAAATGTGGATTTTAGCTTTTATGTGAGGATTAAAGGCAGATGCGAAAGCGCCTTTAACAAGATAAGAGAGGCGGATATTATCGCCGATAGTGTGGTCAAAACTTACAAAATAAGCTTGCCAGCCTATATCTGCGACTATGATGGCACTTCCACAGAGGACGGACGGATTAGTGTCAGCGAGAGCGATTTTGCAGAGATAGTCAACGCTAAAAGCATTGAAGTAAAGATACGCGGAAATAACTCAAACAAAGAGTATAAGGATATAGACGCGGATTTTCTACCAAATATCAGAAAATTCTATGATACTGTAGCAAAGGGGCAAAAATGAAAAAGGTCAATTATGTTATTTTGGTTTTAGCGGCTGTGTTTTTAGGCGGGTGTTTATCGCCTCAACCTAAAATTGAAGTTATAAATGATGAGTTTTCGGATAGCAAAAAGATTAAATTATCCGATAACTATGTCGGAGGCGGCACTATGATGATTGAACAACACGGGCTATATATGGATTTTACGAAGTATGCGGACAAAACGTCCATTTTTATAACTGTTGCATTTCATGATAAGGTGGCAGAAACAAAGACTACCGTTTCTATTTACAATCAAAGAATAGGCGGACTGTGTACATTCAGAGCCGACGATACGAATATCCCCGTAAGAATAACCAAAGGAGCGAGCGATTATGATGTTGATATTGTGGGTCACCCTGGTAATAGAATGGTTACCGCATCCGCCGTTGTGCAAGGTACAGGCATAATATGGGGCGATGACCTGCAAAAATTCATTGAAGCGAAAGAGCCTCAAATAAAATGCGGAGAGGTTGTTTATAAATACAATTCGGGAGAGAATAATCTTTATTCTAACCCGCAAGAGTTAAATAAGAATTTCATTCCGTTATTAAAACAGTTTTACGAGCAGGCTATAAATTTTAAGTAGTTAAAGCGGTCGGATTTGACCGCTTTCGCTCCCAAACCCGTATCAAAATTTATTTTTGAGACTGTTTAATTCCATAGCATAAAATCCCAAAAAAGTCAAGACCCTAAAAAAAAGAGGGACGTTAAAAAAAGAGGGACGTTAAATTTTAGGGTACTTCCTTTTTTTCTGAAAAAGAGCAATAATCGTGAAAAACTATAAAGGTGCGCGATTTGTTCGGACTTGGAAAGCTTTTCAGAAAAGAAAACAGAGCGTTTTTCATAAGAGACGGCGTTAATACCTATAAAGTCGCATGGACTGACTGGTCAGCCGAAAAAGCTATCAATCTTGGCTATTCCAAATCAGCCGTAGTTTACGCAAGCATAGAAAAAAGAGCGAAACTCCTTGCCGCGATACCGTTTACGGTTGAAACGCTAAATTCCAAAGGCGAATGGGAAACATCGCCAAATCACCATATCCAAACCCTACTGAACAAACCGAATCCATATCAGTCGTTTTATGAGCTTTTGTATTTGGTAAGTCAGCAGTTAGACTTAACAGGCAATGCCTTTTTGCGCGAAGTTAAGGTTAAGTCGGCGATTGAGGGCGAAATCACCAAAGAACTTTATTTGCTTGAGAGCGCAAATGTACAAATCATTGAAGGCAAAACAAAACTCATAGAAAAGTATATCTATCAGGCAGGAAATAAAAAAATAGAGTATGACGAGAGCGAAATCGTTCAGCTTATGTATCCCAATCCTTCCTCACAGACAAGCGGAATGCCTATCTTAAAGGGAGCGGGTATAGCCGTTGATATAGACAGAGAAACAAGCGAATGGCAAAAGGTATCTTTATCCAACCGAAGCTTGGCTGACATTTATGTGAAAGTGGACGAAAGCACTACGCCCGAACAGATGAATTTTATCAAAGAGCAGTTAAAACAAAATTATCAAGGTCCCAAAAACGCAAGAAAACCGATAGTAACAACAGGAGAGATAACCAATTTCGGACAAAACGCGGCAGAACTTGACTTTACCAATTCCAAAAAAGCCAATTGGATAGAGATTTGCGCGGCTTTCGGCATCTCTTTGGCAAATTTGGGAATGACTGAAAATGTAAACTTAGCAAATGCCGAAGCTATGAATAAACAACTCTATCAAGATACTATCATACCGCTTGCCGCACTCTATGAGATACAACTTACCAGCCAACTGTGCGGTGATGGCGTAAGGATAAGAGCGGACTACTCCAATCTTAGCGCTTTGCAGGAAAACCTTGACAAAAAACTTGAACGCGCGCAAAAACTCTTTAATATGGGCGTTCCTTTTAATGTTATCAATCAAAAATTAGAGCTTGGATTTGAAGATATAGACGGCGGCGATACAGGCTATTTGCCGTCAAGTTTAATTCCTGCTGGAATTTCATTTGAAGAGGACGAAAAAAGCGCGGAGGCGGCGGATGGCAAAAAGAATTAACTATTTTACCAAATATCAGCAAGCCGCGATAATCAGAAATAACGTTGACGCTTTAACGCGCAAATACGCTCCCGCATTTACAAAAGAGATAGCAAGAGCTATGAAAGAGGGCGCAAATCTTTGTGAGGAAAATTTACCCGTTGATATGCTGCTTGCAAGGCATACTAACAGGATAGACAAGATTTTAACCTCTTTATGGACTGAAAGCGCGCAAAACATCAGGCAAATCTTATCACGCCGAAAAGACGACAGGTTTATCATGGGTATCGTTGAATATATCAAAATATACGGAGCGGTAAAAGTAACCGAAATAACCTATACAACACTGAAAGGCATCAAAGATACCGTAACAAAAGGCATTGAGGAAGGATTAGGGAGCGCGCAAATCGCAAGAGAGATAAGGAAAAACGCCCCCGAAATCTCAAAAATACGCTCAAATACGATAGCAAGGACAGAAACGCATCAAGCCTCTAACACCGCGAATATGCAGTTAATGAAAGAGATGGCAAATGAACTTGGTATTGAGATGGTTAAAGAGTGGGTAAGCCCGCATGATGAGAGAGTGAGAAAAACACATGAAAATGCCAATGGACAGCAAGTCGGAATGAATGAAAAGTTTATCGTAGGCGGCGAAGAGCTGGATTATCCCGGCGACCCTAACGGAAGCGCTGAAAATGTTATCAACTGCCGATGTGCGGTTGTATCTGTGCCAAAGGAGTAAAAAGTGGAGTTTAAAACATTTAAAAAAGAGAAATTGGACGAGGAAAAGCGAATATTTGAAGGATATGCGGCTACTTGGGATTTGGACGAGGGCGGCGATATTATCCATCAGGGTGCCTTTTCCAAAACCATAAACGAAAGAAGTTCAAGGATAAAAGTCTTATGGCAGCATAGCGAAGCGATAGGCAAACCTATAGAAATGCGAGAAGATGAAAAAGGACTGTATGTCAAAGCGCAGATAAGCGACACACAGCTTGGACGCGATGCCATGCAGCTGCTTAAAGACGGTGTGATAGATACGATGAGTATAGGTTACAGCGTCCCTGAAGGCAAGAGCGACATCATAGACAATATACGACACATAAAAGAGATAAAACTGTATGAATTTTCGCTCGTTTCTTTTCCCATGAACGAGAAGGCAATTATAACCAATGTGAAAAACCACTTGGGATTACTTGAAAAAGCCAATCCCGAGCTGTTTAAAAAGATAGAGACACTTATCAATGATGAGCCGCATAAAAGCACTCAAGCAGAAGATAAGCCGTTAGGTGCGGAAACGCTTTTAAGAGTTAAAAATTTAATTGAAGGATGAAAAAATGGATAAAGAGTTAAAAGAGCTATTAGAAAAGCTTGAAAAAGCTCAAGGCGAGAGAAAAGAGGCGCAGGAAAAGCTTGAAAAAAGCGTAAGTGCAAACAATAACGATGTAAAAGAGTTGAAATCGGCGTTAGAAAAGAAAGACGCTGAAATTTCAAAATTGAATGAAGCTATCAAATCAGCCGATGAGATTTTGAAAACTTTGCAGGCTGACTTGAAAAGAGGTTTTAACCAGAAAGCTGAAAGAAAAAGCGCGGGCGAAACATTTATCGCAAGCGAACAGTTCAAAGACGCGCAAAGCAAAAAATCAAACTTTGTGAATGCGGTATCTTTGAAAGCTATCACGGGAGCAAGCACATCAGCGGGAGCTTTGGTAAATCCTTACCGCGACCCTGAAGTGTACAGATATGTCGGTGGGTATAGACCGCTTAGAATAAGAGACTTGATTCCTTCCGTTCCCGTTGCCACGAGTTCGGTTGAAATTATGAGAATGACAACGGGTATAACCGCGGCATCTCCTCAAGGAACAACTGCGGGCGTGGGAGCAGGCGAATTTGCCGCTAAGAGTGAGAAAAACCTTGTTTTCTCTCTTGTAACTGTTCCGGTTGCTACTATCGCGCATTGGATACCTGCGTCAAGGCAGGTGCTTGCCGATGCTCCGCAGCTTCAGGGTATCATCAATACGGAGCTAATCTACGGGCTTGATTTGGCAAGCGACAATCAGCTTCTTTTGGGCGACGGCACAGGACAAAATCTCACGGGTATCATGAATGACAGCGGTATCAACAGTATCGGCAAATTTCCCGCAGGCACAACCGTAACAGGCGCTTTGATGCTTGAGCAGATAAGAAAAGCTATCACAAAATGTCAGGCTTACGAATACTACAACATCACGGGCGTAGTACTCAACCCCGCAGACCTTGAGACGATAGAGCTTTCACGCGGTACCGACGGACACTATCTCTTAGTGCCGTATGCGGCTACAAGCGACGGAGTAAATCTAACGCCGCGCATTTGGAGAATCCCCGTTGTGGTAACAAACGCAATGCCTGTAGGAAACTTCTTGCTTGGCGACTGGACAATCGGCGCGAAACTCTACGACAGAGAAGACGCAAGCATCAGAATAAGCGAAAGCCACTCCGACTTTTTTGTCAAGAACGGTATCGCAATTCTTGGCGAAGAGAGATATGCGCTTGGTATCAATAGACCAAAAGCATTTACCAAAGGCAGCTTTGAAGTTACGCCTGAATAGGAGAGAAAATGAAGTATCTATTTAAGACTTATACTCAAGATTACAGGCTTGGCGACATCGTGGAGCTTGACGACGAGGATATAAGAACGCAGCAACTGCTTGCCAAAGGTTTTATAGAACCTGCGGAAATACCTGAAAAGGTCAAAGAGCCTAAAGAAAAAAAGGTCAAAGAGCCTAAAGAGGTAAAATAGATGCTAAGTAAAGCGTTAATTTCTACTGTTGTAGATGAGCCTGTAATTTCACCTGTAACCGTTCAAGAGTTAGCCGATTGGCTTGCTCTTAACGGCACGGATACAACTTTGGAAACGCTGTTAAAATCAGCGACAAGTCAAGTTATAGACTATATAGGTTTGGAACTGATAGATAGAAAAAGGAGGCTGATTTTTGAAACCATGCCGTATGATGGTACGGTTACAACTCCCAATCTGTCGGGAAATAACGCTTACGAAGTTAGACCTATACCTTTACTGTACAGCGGGACGAGAGTTACGCTTGAAAGCGTGATTTATTTCGGTGATGAGATTATCTCACGATGTGTAGTAAAGCAGGGTAAGCCGTCAGGTTTGATAATCCCTAAACTTCATTTATTTGCCAAACATGACAAAAACGCTCTTGAAATAACTTATATAACAGGTTTTGGAGAGGCGCAAGATGTGCCGACGCAAATAAAAGAGGGAATATTAACTTTGGCGGCTTTTAACTATGAAAATAGAGGCGGATGCGCGAGTGAAAATGCCTTAGTCCAAAGCGGCGCGGCAAAAATACTATCACGCTGGCGTGTTTATCCTGAGGTATTCTGATGGCTTGCTGTAACGGTTTGAATGCTGGAAAGTTAAGGAACACTATCCATATCCAAAGATTCGTCGGCGATAAAACGCTTGCGGGCGGTTGGAGTGGGGAATGGGAAAATATTTTAACTATAAAAGCATACATAAAACCGTTATCAGGCAATGAGAGATTTTTTGCCAAAAGAGTTGAGAGCAATATAACTCATAAAGTCTATATCAGATACCGAAACGATATAAGCGCGGCTGACAGGATAGAGTATTTCGGACGCGTGTTTAATATCAAAGCCATAATTAATATGGAAGAAAAAAATATGTGGCTTGAAATACCATGCGAGGAGGGAACGGAATGATTAGCCCGAAAGTTGTGATTACAGGCGTTAGCGAAGTGCAAAAACAGTTTGAAAAAGCTGTAAAAGAGGAAGTAAAAGCCTTAAAAAACGCTCTTAAATTAAGTGCGGCTCTTGTGGCGGCTGACGCCGTCAAATCAATCGGCGAAGTTTCCAAAGGCGATAAAAAAGTAAAGCGCGGTAAAAAATGGCATACCATAAGTAAAGAGGGCGACGCGCCCAACCGTGACAGAGGCAGGTTATTGGAAAGTATCAATATCAAAGTAAATGATACTTCAGCCGAAGTCAGAGCCAATGTAAATTACGCCGCAGCTCTTGAAAAAGGCACAAAGAAAATGAAAGCGCGTCCGTTTTTAGAGCCTGCTTTGGAAAAAAACCGAAAAAAGATAAACGATATTTTCGGTAAAGAGATAAATATGGCGGTGGCGATAGATGGTTAATTTCCAGATTGCCGTAAGAGACAAACTGCTCAATGCTTTGACATATCAGGTATTGGACAGATACCCGCACAAGCAGAGCAAAACGAATGTCATCACGCCGCCATATATAGTTATAGGCGACGATACGTTTGTGCCGTTTGACTCAGACGGCAATATCGGCTTTGAAGCGACTATAACTATTATTGTCGTTTCTGTTTTTAAGGGCAGGGAAGAGTGCAAAAATATACAGATGCAAATCTACAACGCACTGCATAGAGCCTGCATTGAGATAGAGGGTTATAAGAGTGTCGGGATTGATTTTGAGTATGCGGATACCACTATCGAGAGCGATGGACAAACGACGCTTGGAACACAGCGTTTTAGAATCATAGGAGTTAAAAATGGCGAATGAATTTATGGGCAGAGCCGTCGCTATCAAAATAGGAACGGTTTATGTGGCAACGGCAAGGACAAAGAGCCTTACAATCAACAATGAGGCGGTGGATATAACATCAGACGGCGACAAAGGCATCCAAAGAATGCTGGAGAGGGCAGGACAAAAAGGCGTTGAGCTTAGCGTTGAAGGATTGGAAGATACAAGCGCAACAAATCTTGCCGCAAGTCTTTTTAAGTTTTCGCTTGACAACGGCATAGACGGGACAAGCCTTTTGAAAGATGTTTCGTTTGAGTATTACATCACTAAACTCAATCAGGGAAGCAACAAACCCGATTACACGCTAAAAGGCAGTTTCTTTTTGGCAAGTTATCAGCAGTCGGCGGCATACAACGAGGCAGTAACATTTTCGGCAAGTTTTAACAGCTCTGGAATTGTTACGCTGGTAATACCAACTTAAGGAGATTGAATGATTTGGCAAAATATTGAGATTGAATATAAGGGTGAAAAAGCGGTTATAAAACCCACGATTGAATTTTTGAATTACCTGGAAAGAAACAACTATAGTATTTACAATGTTGTGGAAAGGCTTGTAAAACAGACTTTGCCTCTATCGTGGGCTGTGCAAGTTATATCCGATACGCTTACATACGGCGGTATTAAAGTTAGCGCGGAAGAGGTGATAGAGGAACTTGGCGGGTTAAATGCTAAGACGATAGGCATCGTAACAAAGATAGTTACCGCTTGCCTGCCGCAGCCAAAAGAGCCCGTCAAAGATGTAAAAAAAAAGTAAAAGAGTACGGAATAAGAGAAATGTACGGGGCTTTAGTTGGAAAGCTTAAAATAACTCCAAACGAAGTGAGAAATATGACGCTTGGTGAAGCTTATGCGCTTATAGACGCTATGGCAAGCAGCGACGACAAGCAGGAACTTTATGAGCTTGGAAAAGCCAAAGGATTATTTAATGGCAATGACAGTTAAGATTAATGGTGATGACAGCGACCTAAAAAAGAAGCTTGACGGCGCCGCAAGCAGTATAACAAAATGGGGAGCTGCGGCAGTCGCTGCCGCTGGAGCTGCTGCTATAGCATTAACCAAATCGGGTTTGGACAGCGCCGACGCCTTAGTTAAACAATCACGAGCTTTAAATACTTCGGCAAAAGACTTATTGACATTACAACGCGCGGCTGACCTTTCCGGCATTAGTAGCGAGCAATTAACTACTGCCCTTAGGACGATGACCGTTAATCTTGGTCAAGCCGCAAACGGAAGCGGAGCTACATACGATGCGATACAAAGACTTGGGCTAAGTTTAGATGAGTTAAACGGTATGTCTGCATCTGAAAAAATGGATGTATTAACCTCAAAGATAAAAGAGGTAGTCCCCGCATCCGAACAGGCGGCAGCCGCAGCTGATATATTCGGCTCCCGTTCAGCCCTTGCAATGGCAAATTTGAATAGCGGTTCCATAGCTACAGCAGCTGAAGAGGTAGAAAGATACGGAATGGCGTTAAGCGATGTTGAGTATGCGCAAATAGAACAGGCAAATGACGCGTTAAGCAGAATGGACTCCGCATATACGGGGATAACAAATCAACTTGCGGCGGCATTTGCTCCCGCATTGCAAGGCATAGCGGACGAATTGCACGAAGCGGCTGGCGAGAGTGGATTTTTTCAAGGGACAATAGAAAAAGCCGTGAATATCGGACTTAAAGGCGCTGGATTTTTAGCAAATGCATGGAGAGGTTTTGAATATATTATTTTAGGCTTGAAAGGGACTTTTTACGGACTTTAAGTCGGTGTGGCGAGTGTTATAGAAGCTATTTTGCAAGGCCTTCAATATATTAAACAGGTCGAGGCAGATGTGATTAATACTTTGATAGACGGAGTAAATAATCTGCCCGGCGTTAATATAGATAAAATTATCGTAGGGCAAAGCGAAGCTCTTAATACAATAACAAAGTTTAAAAATGACGCAAATGTTGAATTTGCATCTATAGCCGACGAAATAAGAACATTAGCCGATACTCCTTTGCCATCCGAACAATTTGACATTTGGCTTGAAAAAGCAAAACAAAAATCAGAAGAGGCGGCAAAAGCGGCAATTGAAGCGAGAAATCAAATTCAACCGCCGACTGAAAGCGAAAATTCTGAAAACAAACAAGAAGAAAATCCAGAGCTTGTAAAAATGCGTGAAGAAACGCAGAAAATGCTTGAGGAACTGCAAAACAGATATAAAGATGAAGATATTCTACTGACTGAAAAATATGAAAAAGACTTGGAAACTCTACTTGCGGCGCAAGAGCAAAAACTCATCAGCGAAGAGGAATTTAACGCTCTTATGCTTGAAACAAATCAAAAATATGAAGATGACTTGACAAAAATAGAAGAAGGTGCCGCCAAAGCGCGCGAAGATATAGCAAAAGCAGAAATGCAGGCAAAACTTAACGCCGCAAAGTCAGCGTTTGGCGGTATAGCGCAGCTTATGAATTCAGAAAGTAGAAAAGCTTTTGAGATTGGTAAAGTTGCTGCTATAGCCGAGACAACAGTGAGTGGCATATCAAGCGCTATGGGCGCATGGGAAAATGCAATGAATACAGGATTGCCGCTACCTGCGGCATGGGCTTTGGGAGCGGCAGGTGTAGCGGCGTCATTGGCAATGATGACACAAAATATCAGCAAAATAAATTCAACATCTTTTGGCGGCGGCGGCGGAAGTGCGGCATCTGCTCCTGCAGCGTCTCCATCAGTCGCACAAACACAACAACAGCCTGAAAGGCAAGTCGCAAACATCAGCCTTCAAGGCTCAATGTTTAGCCGTGACAGCGTCATCGGTTTGATGGAAGAGATGAACGGGCTTTTGGCTGACGGCGTGAGGTTGAATGTAACATGATACTCAACATTAATAGCTCAATCACAGATAACAGAGCGATAATTTGTTACGACAAGAAAAAAGGCACGGCAAGCGCGACGAGCGAAGTTGATATGTATCCCGCTTCAGCTCCGAACAATGAACTGACTTATTCGTATTGGCAGCCAAATTCACTGCCAGCTACATGGACGCTTACATTCACGCAAAATGAGACTATAGACTATTTTGCGATAGCAAACCATACCCTAATCGGATGCACGGTTACGCTTCAACAGGGTAACAGTTGGACGGAGATAGGACACACGGAAGTTATAACCGATAGACGACCGATAATTTTTAAATTTAACGCGATAACAACAAACAAAGTAAGGATAATAATAACAGGCACTCCTTTGGGAGCCGTCTTGGTTGGAGTGGTATTTTGCGGTAAATCTCTTTTTATTCAAAGAGAACTTTACGGCGGACACTCCCCGATAACTATGTCGCGCTCCACCGTCAAGCGGACAAACGAGAGCGAACGCGGGCAATGGCTTGGAACTACGATAATAAGGCAGGGTTTGGAAACGGGCTACAGTTGGAATAACTTGGAAGCCGACTGGGTAAGAGCGAACTTTGAGCCGTTTATCTTACACGCAAGAAACAAGCCGTTTTTTATCGCGTGGAGACCTTTGACTTATCCCAATGAATTGGCGTATGTTTACGCGCCAAAAGACATTCAGCCGTCAAATTCAGGCAAGGCAAACTTCATGAGCGTAAGTATGAATGTAAAAGGACTTGGCACAGATGAATGAATTTACAGTCGGACGCGAGCCTATCGTTGTAGTTGAACTGTTTCAAAAGTGCTGCCAAAATAGATATGGCGTCTCTCCATGCACTGCGCAACTTGGACAATTGCCGCAGAAATGCTATAACACATTTGCCACTTGTCAGGACTATGCGCATTTTAATTTAGACGGTGAGATAGTTTGGAAATTTGTCAAACCCGATGTTAATTTTACAAATTGCATACCCTCCTTAGTTTCGGTCAGTTCAACAGCCACAAAAATAAATATAGGAGGCGGAGATGAGACGGTAAGTCCGTTTGGCAGGCGTTCTACATGCACTATAATCTTAACCGACCATCCAACTGACGACAGCAAGGATTTTTATCTTTCAAGCAGAGGATTTGACCCTTTGACAAGAGGAACATTTTGGGGCAAATTTTTGGCGCGAAATCCGTATTATTCAAATTGGACTGTGAATATATATGAAGGATATGTCGGGCAGACGATAGAACAGATGCAAAAGCGAACTTATTTGATAGATAAAATTGCAGGACCCGACAGCGGTGGTAAAGTAACTATCACCACCAAAGACCCGCTAAAACTTGGAGACGACAAAAGAGCTTTAGTTCCTGTTCCTTCCGACGGCAGGCTTGCCGTGGATATAACCAATACCCAAACGACGGGAATAATCATAGAAAACAGCAAAAACGACATACTTAAAAGATTGGGCAATACCGCGCTTTATTATCTAAGAATAGGCGATGAGATTATAAGTTATACGGGAGCAACTCAAAACGAAACGCTCTATACCCTGACGGGCGTTACGCGCGCTGTTTTAGGCACGGAAGCTGAAGAACACAAAATGGACGACGACGCTTCAAGAGTGATAAGATATGAAAGTATGCCCTGCTGGCGCGTAGCTTACGATTTGCTTGTGAATTTTACCGATATATCCGCTTCATATATCCCGTTAGATGAATGGGATAAAGAGGGAAATATCTGGCTTAATATATTTCAGCTTACGGGAACGATTGAAGAGAATATAAGCGTTAATGAACTTTTGGGCGAACTTTGCGAACAGTGCTTGATGTATATCTGGTGGGAAGAAAGAGAAACAAAAGTAAAATTGAAAGCCATTCGTCCAGAGATTGACGATGTGGCTGTTTTAAACGATAGAGACAATATCATACAAGATAGTTTTAGCATCAAGGAAGACCCAAATCAAAGGCTTTCAAGATTTATAGTTTACTTCAATAGAAAAAATGTAACCGAAGATATTGACAAAGTGGGCAATTATAGAAACGCCGTTTTAAGAATTGACGGAGACAGCGAGTACGCTTATCAGGAGAGCAGAACCAAGAGAGTATGGTCAAGATGGCTTACAACAGAAGCGCAGGCAAGACAGCTATCGGTGAGAATGCTTGAGCGGTATAAACTCAACCCGCGCTATATAACCCTAAAAGTAGATGCAAAAGATAGAAATATCAGTGTGGGCGAAGTCATTATGCTTGAAACAATGAGCATTCAAGACCCGACAGGCGACGGCATAACAGCGATGTTTCAAGTGATAAGCGTAAACGAAGTAACGCAGGGCGAAGTTATACAGCTTGAATTGCAAAGTTTTGAATTTGAAGAGGCTGAAAGATATGGGTTTTATACTTATCCCGATACTTTAAATTATGCGGATTACACAAAGGCGGAAAGAATAGGCAAGGCGTTTTACGCTGATAATAACGACAAAGTAGCGGGCGATGACCCGTATTTATATAGTTGAACCGACACAAAAGTTGTATTGAAATTATTTATATAGTTAAGGAGAGAAAATGGCAACATGGACAGAGTTACCACAGACAAACATAGAACCTGAAAAACCGATACGCGCAAGCGATATTTGGGCAATTTATCAGGATATTAAGGCTTTGGCGGAAGGCGTGGAAGGCGCACCGAAGATACAGCCTGCCGTAGTCAACTTCATTCAAGAAGGAAACACGCGCTTTACTAAAGAATATTCAGGAGTAACAACGGCTACCTCATATGCTAATAATGTGAGGTTCTTTGCCTTACGCAAAGGCAACTTAAAATTTAATGCCACAATAACAGGCGGCAAAAGCGGCAGTATAACAATAACAGCATATGGGCGGTGGACAATAAACAATTCTCAGGTAGGCAATGAATTTAGTTCCGTAGGTACTACCTCAACAACAAATTCCCAGATTTTTAGTGTTAATTTTGGAGATATTGTTTCTTTCCAATTGAGAAGTAACGCCGGAGGAAATTGCACATACAATAATGTTTTTGTAGGTTGTTCTAACATTGCTGAAGCAGTTTTTGGTATTTTGATTGAAGATTATTAAGGAAAAACATGGCTGATTATGTTATTCAAGGCGTGCCAAATCAAGATGGCAATCTACTTTCAACGCCGATAGTTGATGTGAAAGACGACAGTAGTTTTAAGGTTCAGGAAGTACTTGACGCAGACGGTAAAAAGATAGCCGTTCCCGTCGCTGTCGTAGGAGCTTTGTCAAGCGGGGATTTAGTCCCTCCAAGCGTGATAATATCAGGCACTACCTCAACGGCAGCGACCAAAACGGCAAGCACGCAGATTTTTGACCTTTCAAGTTCCGTGCTGTTCTTTTCAGGAAGCGGTTCTATCGCGGCAGAAGCTAAAGCAACTAATGCATTTTATTATGAATTTTACTACTCAAGCGGCAATATCCAATATGCCTTTAACGGATTTGCATCTACGGATTTTAACAAGCAATTGTATTTGGTCGGGACGATAACGGGAGGCGGATTTAAGCTTGACCAAACAAGCGTGACGAGCTGGTATACGACCGTCAAGCCGACTTCGGCGAATGGCAAAGTATATCTTCCGTTAGGAGTTGTCGGAGATAACGCGAATGTATTTAATCTTATGAATACAGGCGCTTATATGCAGTACAAAAACGGCGTATTTGCTCCTGTTGGATTTTACGGACTATAGGAGAGAAAATGGAAAAAGTACAAATAGACACGACCTCATCGGTTTTTATCGCAGGCTTTTCGGCGCTGTTTGCCTTTTTGGGGCTAAATCCCGTTCAGTTTACAATTTTGGCGGCACTGATGTGCTTTGATTTGTTCACGGGGCTTGCAAAAGCATATCGTATTGAAAATAGTATTTCAAGCTATAAGCTGCGCATAGGAGTAATAAGCAAGATACTTTATCTGTGCGTGCCGATAATCCTTGCTTTGGTTGTCAGAGGCATAAATGCAAGCTTTGGAAGCTGGCTGATAAGCTTTTCGGTCAATGCGCTTATACTTGCGGAGGCTTACAGTATTTTGGGCAATATTTATACATTTAAGACAAAAAGAATGGTCAAAGAGATAGATGCAGTAAGTTATATCTTACGCGCTATCAAAAATCAATTGGATAGACTTTTGGAAGGAGGTAGTAAATGATAGCATGGTTTTTATCATTGTTGAGTTGGTTTAGCAAACTCTCATGGGTTGCTAAAATAATAAGTTTTGTGCCGATGATTAAGCAGTATTGGCACTTTGTGGTTATCGGTATTTTAATCGTTTATGTCGGCATTTTGAAGTTTGAAATTATAAGAGCGGAAAATGAATACTTGAAACTCAAGAATGAAATGAATGTCATTGTAACCGAACTCAAAGAAGCGAAAAACACTCTTGAGATAAAGCAAAACTCCGCCGTTCAAGCGATAAAGGAAAATACCAAAGCGGCAAAAGAGAAAATAGAAACAATTAAAAGGGTAAAAAATGAAAATATCAGCGCTATTGATACTTTGCGTTCTTATTTTTAACGGCTGTGCGCAAAAGCTGTTTATCAAGTGCGATACCGAATTTCCAGAGAGGCTTTATAACGGCGAAAAGTGCGGACATTTGACAGATGATAAAAAGTTTGTGGAGTGCGTTATCATTAACGATGTGCGCAAAATGACGGATTATGACAATCTAAAAGCAGCGTTTGAGAGCTGCAAATAAGGAGCCAAAATAATGTTTATTTTTAATGAAAAAAGTAAAAAAGAGTTAAGCAGCTGCCATAAAGATTTGCAGATGATTTTTAATGAAGTGATAAAGGTTATAAATATTTCTGTACTTGAAGGGTATCGCACTCTTGAAACACAGCGAAAGTATTTCAAAGAAGGTAAAAGCAGATGCGACGGCGTGAACAATAAAAGCTTGCATCAAAGCAATCCGTCTATGGCAGTTGATGTATCGCCGTATCCGATTGATTTCAGTGAAAAAGAGAAAGCAAAAGCAAGGTTTTATTTTCTTGCGGGCATAGTTTTTGATACGGCAAACAGATTGCTTCGTGAGAATAAGATAACTCACAGGATAGTTTGGGGCGGCGATTGGAACTCTAATATAAAATTTGACGACCAATCGTTTGATGATTTGCCTCATTTTGAATTAAAGAGCATATAGAGGGCTAATCGCCCTTTTCTTCTATATACTCTTGTCGTTTTTTATCGGCAGAGCGCATCAAAATCTCTAATTGTTCCTCTGTAAACAATTGGCAGAGCCAATAAAAATTTGACTGCCAATCATCAAGTTTTTTATGGTCTTGAAGCGTTGAGCGCGGAAGTTTTGTAATCTCCGTTACTTTTGTATCTTTTATCATCACTTATCCTTTTTATGATAAGTCCTATCATCGGCAAACAATAGGACTTTTGCGTTTTTATAAGAATTTTGATATACTTTCAGAAAGTTTTAGGCGGAGGGATTTTCACCCTCCGTTTGCTTACCTAAACCAAGCTTTAAGGCGGTCGATAACTTTGCCGAGTATCTCCGACCCCTTGAGCTTGATTTTAAGCCGCAACCTAAAATCAACTTCCAAGAAAGCCTCCTATAAAGAACTTGAAAAGAGGCTTTTCAACCTCTTTTCATATTATAATTATACCGTATTTCGGAATGATTGTCAAGTAAAATACCGAAAAAAGAGATAAATTTTTGTAGTTTTTTGCAATAATAATCAAAGGGCTATAAGAGTTAAAAAGTGTGCCAAATTTTGTGCCAAAAAAAGCGAAAAACAATAAATTCAACCACGCAGTTTAGCTGTTTTTAGCCTCTTTTCGCAGTAAAATTCAGGCTGGCAGCGTTGAGGTCAGGGGTTCGATCCCCCTACACTCCACCACGATAAAATCGGCATTTTCTCAACTTTTAACCTCTATATAAATACCGCCCATGTTAAAAATAGCGCAACAATTCCGCTTCGCATGTCAAGTTATAAAATATCTCAACATTAGTAATTTATGTTATAATTGATTGATTATTGGCGGGAACTTTCATACAATTATGAACAAATGCCAGATATTAAATATGCAACCAAAGAAGATGGAAAATTGATAGAAAACTCTACCATTGCCGAAAGATTAAGTGGACATGGATATT
>JAITAB010000011.1 GCA_031284315.1 Campylobacteraceae bacterium | reverse complement strand
TTGCTGCCGAAAAGGCAATATTTTATGTATTGTCGTTTCCGTCATTGCACAAAATGCATGGATTAGGATAAAACAGACAGTTAAAATATTTAGCGGATTTTATTTAACTGATGCGGCTGCTTGATAAAAAGAGTGAATTGCCGTACGGCGTTTCCATAAATAGAAAAAGAAACAACCCGTGTTTTTGCAGCAATAAAAGTGATTTTGTCGGCAAAATTGGAATATTTACACAAAAACAGGCTGCGATACTGCGTATCCATTTCAACAGTTACTACGCCGCATAGGCTGCTGTGTCGTATCTAAATAAAAAGTTTATCCGCTTCATCATTGCACTCCTCGCATGCAATAGAAAAAGGGGGTTATTTTACTTATAAACAGACATTGCTTTTCACAATAATGAAATTTTTATCCAATGCATGTACGATTTTGGAAGCCGATAATGCCGTAAAAATATAAAAAAAGGTTGAAATATTATGCAATTCGGCTGGTAAAAAAAGATAGTTAATGAACTGCGATTGTAAATTTTTTGGCATGGAATGAATTTGAGATTCAACTGCCGTAGATAAAGATTTTATCGGTTCGTCAGTTGAATTTTAAGAAATTATCTCAAAGAGCGGTATGTTCTACCGCTCTTTTTTTGCAGCATTATCTTGATTTGCGAACTGCAGTTACTTCAATCTCCACAAGCCACACAGGATTTGCAAGTCCCACAACTTGAAAAACAGATCTTGAAGGGAGATTGGGCTGTTCTTTTGTTCCAAAAAATTTGGTGTACCCTTTCATAAATCCATCAAAATCCATTTTTCCAGACAGTTTCGGATCTCCTACTAAAAAAACTTGCATTTTAATCACATCGCCTATATCTAAGCCGATACTGTTTAAAGTATTTTGAATGCTTGCAAGCGAACTTGTAGTCTGCTGTTCGGTATTGCCATACGCTTCGGCTGAACCTTTTGCAGCATTCGGATTGATAACGGCAGGCACTACTCCGCTTAGATTGACAATAGTTACATCCGATGGAATCTCTACTGCCGAAGCAATCGGAAAGGTGGATCCCGGCGTTTTGTATCTAATCACATCAGCGGCATTGGAGGCAGTCAGCAAGACCGCTAAACAAACAAAAGTTTTTAAAATACCTCTCATACTCTACTCCTTATTTTGGTATATCTGCCGCGCTTGCGGTACCTTTGAATTTGTTGCCGAAATTTGTGCGGACATAATTGACAACTTCAATAATCTGCTCATCCGTTAGATAACCTCTAAAAGACGGCATACCTCTTAAACCGTTAACGACAGCTTCCGTTGTAGTTTTAGTGGACATTAATCTAACATTGCCTCCCAAAGCAGGATAAAATCCTGCTCCCTGAGCTCCTTTGCCGTCAGCCATGTGACATGCTTGGCAGCTTGCCTTATACAACTCTTCTCCGCTTGCGGCATCAAACTTATACGAACCTGCAGATATAGAAAGCTGCGGGTCGCCGTCTGCAAAAAGTGATGTTGCAAGCAGGCTTCCTAATAATACTGCCTTTATTGTTTTCATTTCAACTCCTTTATTAAGCTTTATTAGCAACGATTTTTTCATGCAAGCGTTTAATCGCATCTTGAGCGGACAATACCGCGCCTTCCATCCATGCAGGAATATACGAAGTATGTTCGCCTGCTAAGACAATACGACCGTCAATTTGGCAGAGGTTTTTATAGTATTTTTCTCTTGTCTCATCGCTCCATATACCATGGCAGCCGTTTGTCCATGGAACGCGATGCCAGCCTACGGCAACTCCCGTATCAAACTCTTTAGCGTATTGTGGGTGAACCAATGCGCCGTATTTTAGCGCGGCATCTATGCGCCCTTTTGGACTCATGGAAGTAAACTCGTATGCGTTGCGTCCCCATATATACGCGCCGAGCAACACGCCTTTGCCTGCCTTGCCGTACTCCGTATTAGGATATCCTATCGTAGATATAGGCGTATTTGTATATGAGATACCGCCGTAAATATCATCGTCTTCTTCCCAGAATTTACGCTTGAATTGAAGTCCGACTTTAACCGAAGCTTCATACGGCACGGCGTCTATAGCCTCTTTTGTCGTTTTACTTACCGTAACAGGCAATTGGCTGAGGATAGAAAGAGGAAGAGTGCACACGCAATAATCTGCTTTCTCCGTTAAAGTGCTTGAAGGTTTAACGCTGTCCTCATAGCTTACCGTAACGCCTTTTTCGTCTTGATGTATCGCAGTAACGCGCGCATTGTATTTGATGAGGCTTCCGACCTGTTTTTCAAAACCTTTTGCCACCTGATCCATTCCGCCTACAGGCTGGAATATAGTGCTTTGGAATTCATGGAATTGTCCCGTGATGATTCTAGACCAAAATCTGGATTTGACTAACTCTTTACCTTCTAATATATCTGTCGAAGGCGTAGCAAGAGGCATCAAGCCGCCGCCCGGCCATATCTCAAAACCGCGTCTTTCCGCGCTCTCTAAATTTGCCGCATATTTACCGTCATGGTCTAATGCGCCCCATCTTATAAGAGCATTTGATAACGCCTCTTTATCCTCTTTGGTCAGCGTCTTGTCCAACGAGCCTTGAGAAACTGATTTATTTAACAGTTCGGCAATATATCCTTGAAAATCAGCTTGTACTTTGCGGTATCTTTGCGGTTTGCCGCCGTATGCTTCGGTAGAGTGTACAAATGCGTTGTAATTGACTTGTATAAACGGCTCTAATTGAACGCCGAATTTTTTACAATAATCTAAAATACCAAAATGGTTATACGGGATACGCCATGGACCGGGATTGATATAAAGTCCTTTATCAAACTCGCATTTTTGAGTAGCTCCGCCAAGCTCCGTAAATGTATCTCCGCCGCGCAGCGTCCAACATCGTCCGCCCGCTTTATGTCGGTATTCAAGAATCTTGACCGCATAACCTGCCTTGCGCAGCTCGTAAGCCGCCGTCATGCCTGCAATTCCTGCGCCCAAAACCAATACGCTGGCTCCTTTTGGCGCTCCTTTGAGCTGTTCAAACTCTTCACCCTCTTTAAGAGACGATTCAGCGGCAATGCCAAGTGAAGTCATTGCATGATACATAGCGGCTACACCTGCGGTTTTACCGATAATATTCAGCGCTTGTCGTCTTGTTAGCCCCGAACTGCTATCCATTTGTTCCTCCTGTGGAATTAATTTACAGACTAACTGCCGTAATGGGCAATTTTGTTGTGAGAGAATTATATTATGGTTTTTTTTGATTTTATTGCTTATTTTTTAATCAACATTGAAATTATTTTTTATACCATATTATGACTATAATATCGGTTATAATTTTTTTCAAAGGATTAAAAGATGAAGATATCAAAATTTAGTTTAGCTGCACTCACAGCTATAGGCACACTTTCCTGTGTTAATGCCGCAACTCTTGAAGAGTCGTTGAAAGAGGTTCAGCCCTCTGTTTTTGAGCGGCTTAAAATAGACGGCTTTGCAAGAGCAAAGATAAATGTGAAAGATAAAGACAGCTCCGATAATACTATAGAAGATATCAGGTTATCGGCGCAGTTAAATGTCCTGTACGCAGCTTCCGATAAACTTGCTTTCGGTACGACTCTTGCGGCAGATAAAAATGAAAATCCCGCAGGCGCGGCGAGCCACCCGATAGCAGGATACACTGCGAGCAATAATAAAGGGTTATATATCGACAGATTTTATTTAAAATATATGGCTAACGACTTTACGGTTATCGGCGGCAAGCAGGATATTTACTCCCCATGGACGGAGACGGGCTTTAACTCGTCAAGAGGCAACGGTTTATCGGCGCTTTATAAAGGCGTTGAAGAGTGGACTTTTGCGGCGGCGGCATTTTCGCAAACAAATGGATTTGACGACACAAATCTTGGCGCGCCCGACATAGGCAGCCATCATAATTTATACGCCGCAGGCGCGATAGGCGCGTTTAAAGATATAGGATTGGATTTGCAGCTTTGGGGCGGCGCTTACGAAAAGACTATAGATACGGCGTTGTTTGCGGATATAAAATATCAAATAGCAGGTTTTAATATAAGAGGTCAGTTGAACTATTCCAAACTTGATAAAGACTTTGCCGATAATAAAAGTTACACAGATGATGACGGTATATTTTTCGGCGTGGAAGCAGGTTACAAAAACGACCTCTTTTCTGTGGGCGCAAGTTATACAAAAAATGACAAAAAACAACCCGTTTACGGCTTGGACGGCGATAATATCGGCTTTATCAAAATCGGCAGCGATTTATACTACTACATGATAAATGTCAGAGATGTCCAAACATACTATGTTAAAGGCGGCTTGTACTTTGACAAATTGAGTTTCAGAGCAGGCTACGGCGTCCTTGAAAGCGGCGAAAAAGGCTATGACGGAACAATAAGCGAAGCGCATGCGGGCGTGCATTACCAATATCTGAAAGATTTCGGCGTTGATTTGACTTTGGCTTCGCTTGACGGAGGAGGGACAGGAATATCTGACTCCATATCGGGAACGCTGGAGCTTTTTTATAGATTCTAAAATGGCACAAAGGAAGGGTATTTGTCAGATAAAAAGTTTTGTTTATAGTTTTTTTGATATAATACCCCTTCTTTAAAATTTAAAAAAGGAAATTACCCAATGGCTCTTTACGACAGAGATTATGCAAATGAAAGTTTGCAAACAAGCGAAACAGATGCCAAAATCGCGCGTTCGCTTTTCATCAAAAAGACTTATCAGCTTTTCGCGGCTTCACTGTTGGCGGGAAGCGTTGGAGCGTATGTCGGTTTGGGCGCGGCATACTTATTTACATCTTGGTTTTATATAGGCTGCGTAGCTGCCTATTTTGCGCTGCTTTTCGGTGTTCATGCGGCTAAAAAAGTAAATGGTCTAAATTATGTGCTTTTATTTGCTTTTACATTCATGAGCGGATTTGTAATAACGCCTTTTTTAGGCTGGTTTTTGCAGATGCCCGCAGGCGCTTCGATAGTAATTAACGCATTTGTTTTAACAACAGTAGCTTTTGGCGCTTTGAGTATTTTTGCCATGAATACGAAAAAAGATTTCAGTGCATGGGGTAAATTTTTATTTATAGCGTTGGCGGTTTTGGTGGCGTCTATTGTCATCAATATATTTAACCCGAACCCGCTTTTATATAATATTATTTCAGTAGCAGGCACGATACTTTTTAGCATGTTCATTCTTTATGATACGCAAAATATCATTAAAGGCGCTTATGAGACCCCTATAGAAGGCGCTATATCTCTTTATCTTGATGTTTTAAATCTTTTCATTTTTATATTAAGAATTCTTGGAATTTTCAGCAGCGATGAATAAACCTTTAGAGGAGTTGGAAACTCCTCTTTTGCGGCTTATCGACGCTAATTTAAACCGCCTTAGAGAAGGTATCCGCGTAATTGAGGATATAAGGCGGTACTGCTTTAATGATGAAATTACTGCAAAAACGCTCAAAGAACTTCGGCATAAAGCGCGGCTTGAACCCTATTTTACTCTTTTAAAAACGCGCGATATTGAAAATGATGTGCTAAAAACTACCACAAAAAGCGAAACTTCAAGGACAAACCTAACCGCCGTACAAACTGCAAACATGAAGAGAGCGCAAGAGAGCGCAAGAGCGCTTGAAGAGGCGCTAAAACTTTGCAATACTCAAGATGCGCAAAATTTTAAAGAGATACGATATGCTCTTTATGCGATAGAAAAAAAGATATCCGAATAATTATTTCTTTGATACGGTAAGCTGCGGATACGGTATCGTAATTTTCTCTTCGTCAAAGCGCAGTTTCACTGCTTCGTTTATGGCAAAATAGACATCCCAGTAATCATCGTTTTTCACCCAAACTCTAAATGCAAAATCCACGCTGCTGTCGCTTAACGCCAAAACGGCTACAAGAGGAGAAGGGTTTTTCAATACTTTTGGAGTTGATAAAGCTATCTCTTCTAAAATTCTCTTTGCTTTTCTCAAATCGTCCTCGTAACTGATGCCGAACACCAAATCAACCCTGCGCACAGATTTTGCCGAATAGTTGATAATATTGTCGGCTACGATTTTTGAGTTTGGTATAATTATCTGTTTGTGGTCTGTCGTATTTAAAATCGTACTGAATATGCTGATGGATTCAACATGTCCCAAAACTCCTGCGGTTTCTATCAAATCTCTTACTTTAAACGGTTTGAAAAAAACTATCAAAAGCCCTGCGCCTATGCTTGAAAACGAATCTTTCAAAGCCATACCGATAGCAAGACCCATCGCGCCTAAAAGCGCGATAAACGATGTAGTTTCTACGCCCAGCGTTCCAAGCGCCGCCAAAACAACAAGCAATAGTAAAATGATATAAACGGCGCTGTTTAAAAATGACGCGGTTGTCTCATCAAGCGAAGTTTTGCCTATCACTTTGACAAACAATTTGGAAAGCCAGAGCGCGATTTTTTTGCCGACAAAAAATATCAATAAAGCGCCTGCGATGCGAATGCCGTAAGTACTTAAAAGAGAGA
>JAITAB010000010.1 GCA_031284315.1 Campylobacteraceae bacterium | reverse complement strand
TTGCTGCCGAAAAGGCAATATTTTATGTATTGTCGTTTCCGTCATTGCACAAAATGCATGGATTAGGATAAAACAGACAGTTAAAATATTTAGCGGATTTTATTTAACTGATGCGGCTGTTTAAAGAGCCACGATAAATATAGCGCCGCCGTTATTAACGACATAGGCTCTTGACGCATCATTCAAAACGCTTATATCATTGAGTGTCGTTTATGGCAGCGCTTTCTTCAAGTAGTCTATTTTAATTTTTATTTTTCAGGGTAAATTTTTTTATAAGTTTTATTGTTTTCCCGTCTTTTGCCGCACCTCTCTTTTTTAGTTTTTTTACAAGCGCGGCGGCGCACTCTTTGTTTAGATTTTGTCCAGCTTTTATTTTGAGGCTTGACGAAGCGATTTGAAATTGAAAAACGGCGGTTTTTTCAACTGCTTTATCACTTGAGCGCAAATGTTCGTATTTTCCTTCGCTTTGGTATTTTTTCATCAAAAGCCCAAGCGCGGCGGCTTTTTGCGTTTTATCTTCCAAAATGCGCAATTCGCCCTCCAAAAATGCCGAAACAAAATATTGCGTTGCACCGCATGAGGCGTTTTTGAAAAAATATGACGGGATAAAGGCGTACTCTTTTGCTGCGCTAAACGACGCATGCGGGTTTTTCAGCGCGAGAGAGTATTTGCGCCCGTCCATCGCGCCATGAAAATATATATACTTATCCTGAAAAACAAAATTTACATTCACTGCATAAGGATACGGTTCGTCATTCATGCAAAGCGTCCCGAAAGCTGCTTTATTTAAAAGTTTTTCAAGTTCCGCCTCGTTTTTTATCTCAAATTCCGCTCGTCTCATGCCCGCTCCTATGCTCTATTTTGCAAAATTATATCACAAAGCGGCTTTGCGTAAAAAAAATAACAGCGCTAATGTGATAAAATTCCACAAAATTGTTTTTTAGGAGAGGCAAAGTGCGCCACCTTATAGACACGGCAAGCTTTTCTGCCGAAGAGATAAACGAACTGCTTGAAAAAGCGGAATATTTTTTAAAAAACCCGTCTCGCGATACGCTAAAAAACAAAAAAATCATTACGATATTTTTTGAAAATTCCACAAGAACAAGAAGCAGTTTTGAGGTCGCGGCAAAGAATTTGGGAGCGGAAGTTATCAGTTTGGATGTCTCCAAAAGCTCTTCAAACAAAGGCGAAACGCTTTTTGATACGGCGGCAAATTTGGACGCCATGGGACCTGACGCGATAGTCGTGCGCCACAAAAACGCAGGCGTGCCGAATATCCTTGCGCGTTATGTCCACTGCCCCATCATAAACGGCGGAGACGGCTCTCATGCGCATCCTACGCAGGCTTTTTTAGATTTGTTTACGCTGAAACGAAATCTGGGCAGCATAAAAGGGAAAAGTATCGCAATTGTCGGAGATATTAAAAATTCGCGCGTTGCGAACTCCAATATTGAGCTTTTAAGCCGCTTTGGAATGAATATCATTTTGGTTGCCCCGCCGCATTTTATGCCGCAGATAGATATGCCAAAATTTGACCGCATTCAAGACGCGATAGACAAAGTGCATGCCGTCATGAGTCTTAGAACGCAGACGGAGAGGCACACAAATCAAATTTATGCGTCTTTAAAAGATTACGCCAATGATTTTTGCATCACAAAAGAGCTTTTAGGCGCACGCGATATTATCGTACTTCACCCAGGACCCGTTCACAGAAATGTGGATATAGACGATGAGATGATGAGAGATAAAAGATGCAAGGTATTGGAACAGGTGAAAAACGGCGTTGCTGTTAGAATGGCGGTTTTGGAAAAGCTTATCAGGGGCGCAAATTGAGCGGGGCAGAGTGGGATTTGGGCGCGCTTTTTAACGGCGGGCGCGAACTTCAAAATTTCACGGAACAGACAAAAGTAAGGGCTTTAAATTTTAATAAAACCTATAAAGATAAGCTAAAAAACTTGAGCGAATCCGAATTTAACGCATGCGTCCGCGAATATGAAAGCATTTCGCAAATGCTCGGACGCGTCATTTCGTACGCGTCTTTAAAATTTGCACAAGACTCAAATAACGGCGTATTTTACGCAAAATACCAAAATATTTATGCCTCTTTAAGCGAATATCTTATCTTTTTTGAGCTGGAATTTAACAAATTAAGCCTGAAAACTCAAAAAACTTTTATCGCTTCAAGCGGAAAATACGCCTATTTTTTAGAAGAGCTTGCAAAAGAAAAGCCGCATCAGTTGAGTTTAAATACCGAAAGCGTTCTTTTAAAAAAAGAGCAGACCGGCGGCTCAGCGTTCGCACGCCTTTTTGACGAACATTTCAGCAATTTAAAATTTGCATATAAAGGCAAAAAACTCTCCGAAGAGCAGATTTTGAGCCTGCTTCATGACAAAGATAGAAATACGCGCAAAAGCGCGGCGGCGGCGTTTACGAAAGAGTTAAAAAAACATCAAAAACTTTTGAGTTTTATCTTTAACATGATAAGGCGGGATTTGAAAACAGAGTGCGAAATAAGAGATTATAAAAGCGCGGAAGAACACCGACATGATGATAACAAAATCTCCCAAAAAAGCGTTGATGCGCTCATTTGCGCCGTGCAGGAAAATTTTGGACTTTCACATGAATATTACGATAAAAAGCGCCAAATATTGGGATTTGACAAACTTTACGATTATGACAGATACGCTCCTTTGGACGATACGCAGGAGAATTTTAGCTATGAAAAATCTCAAAAAATCGTTTTGGATACATTTGAAGCGTTTTCGCCGATATTTGCCGACATCGCAAGGCAGGCTTTCAGGGAAAATTGGATAGACGCATACCCAAAACCTTCAAAAAGAGGCGGGGCGTTTTCGCACTCAGCGACCGCCGATACGCATCCGTATGTGTTTTTGAATCACACAGACCAAAGACGCGACCTTTTTACTTTGGCTCATGAATTAGGACATGCGATACATCAATATCTTTCGCGAAATGTCGGATATCTTTTGAGCGATACTCCGCTTACGACTGCCGAGACGGCGTCCGTATTTGCCGAAATGCTCGTCTTTGACGAAATGAAAAAGAGCGCCGACAAAAAGACTAAACGGGCGATGCTTTCGTCAAAACTTGAAGATATTTTTGCTACGCTTTATCGGCAGATAAATTTTACGACATTTGAACGCGCCGTACATGCGAAAGAGGACGAACTTTCGCTTGAAGAATTCAATAAAATTTGGATAGAAGAGAGCCGCAAAATGTTCGGCAAAAGCGTTGAACTTACAAAAAATTATGAAATTTGGTGGAGTTATATTCCGCACTTTATCCATACGCCGTTTTACTGCTACGCATACGCTTACGGGCAGCTGCTGGTTTTGGCGCTTTTCGGGCTTTACAAAAATGATAAAACAGGCGGTTTTAAAGAAAAATATATTGAATTTTTGTCCGCAGGCGGAAGTAAAAGCCCAAAAGAACTTGTGTCTATTTTCGGGTTTAATATAGAAGATGAAAAGTTTTGGCAGACAGGCATACATGAAGTAAGAAAATTAGTAAATGAATTTAAGGAATTATAATGACCCTGCATGATTTTTTGGAAGAGAAAGAGTTCGTAAAGAGCGTACATGGGGCGCTTTTTGATACACTTTCACTGCTTTTAAAAAAAGATATGTCGTTTTCCGTTATAACAAATACCGCGCGCGTCAGTTTTAACCCGCCGCTTCCCGAAAATATTATCAAAATGTTCCAAAAAGCGAGCGTTTTCGAACTTTACGGCTATACGCTCTCCACCGCCAAAATAGAAGAGGGCGCGCTCTGTTTTGAAGCGGGATTTGGCGAAAATGATTTTGCTTCGCTTGTAAGCGTGCCGATAGGCGCGATATTGCAGATATTTATAGATAACACCCCGCTTTTTATAAACATGTCCATAGAAAAATCGCCGTCCATTGCGCAAAAAAAAGAGAGCGGAAAAAGCAGTTACGAGCGTTCGCTAAAAGCGCTTTTAAATAATCCGAAAAATAAAAAATTATTAGAAGATTAAGCTTTTAAGTTTACATGCTGCATGAGCGGTAAATTTTCATTCGTTAAAGCAGCGGCATTAAAAACAGTAATTAATACTTTTACTTTGGAAAATTGATGTTTGCCTTATTGCTGCCTTAGCGCACAGGTAGGACATACGGGTACGCAATCAAAACAGCCGCAACATTTGCTTGGAGTTGAAACTAAATAGAGTTTTTCAAAAACAAATTGAACAGATAATACATCATTGGGGCATTTGAGTACACAACTTTCACAATGTGAACATTTGCCCTCATGGTGCAATAAAGCTCCACTTTGAGTTGCAATAATAAGCAAATAACCACTCGTAGGGTCATCGGCAGGGTGAGTAGAATTAGCCATGAACCTCTCCTTAATAATGCGAAGGCAATAAGCTGATTAAACTATTACCCTCTTCATCTTTACCAAATCCGATTTTTGTCTGCGGCGGACTTTTATATTCGTTGTGCCCATACGCTAAAACCAAAATTGTTTCGCCCTCAGGAGTTGATAACACTCTTCCATCGTTACTGTGTTTTGAAACAATAACTACGCCTTTATCGTTTTTGAGTATAAAATTTGCTACAAGATTTTTTCTATCGTATTCAATCTTGAAGTCCTCATATTCAACGATTTCCAAATCGGGAACTTGCGTCTGCGTCTGCTCCGAATTACAGCCCCACATGAGAGCCAAAGCCGCCAAAGAAATGCCTGCTTTTATAAAAAAACGCCGTGAATTGTTCATAAACCACTCCTTAATAAAAATGATAATAATTATACTTATAAATATCTTAAATAAAACTAAATTATTTTTATAAATATTCTGTTGTTTTTACGGCTTCATGCGCGCCGCAAAAAAAGCGAAAACAGATGCGATTATCTCCCTGCGATATTGAAATGGTCGTTAAAAAGTTTAGCCAGATTTTGCGCTAACATGTCGTATCCTGCGGCATTTGGGTGAATTTGGTCTGATTTTAACGAGGGCGTTTTAATGATTTTTGCGAGCGTGCTGTCATCATAAATCAAATCATACTCGTCCGCAAGTTCATCGTAAAGATTGTCCGCGTCTGTAAACAGTCCGCTTGGCACGCCGACAAATATCACATCTATATTTTTGCTTTGCATGAGAGTTATCATAAACGAGAGATTTTGCTTTGTCTCTTTCAAGTCATATTTTCTCAAGATATCGTTGCCGCCATGGCAGAGGATAACAATGCGCGGTTTTATCTCATCAAGCAAAGACGGCAGTCTCGCCGCCGCTTGATGACTGTCTTCGCCGTTTATGCCGCCGTTTATGACGCGCATGCTTAGTATCTTGCCAAGCCGCGCGGGGTAAGCTTCGCTTGCGCTTGCGCCATATCCTTGCGTCAGGCTGTCGCCGAAAGCAAGTATCACGCTCTCTTGCGGAATTTCAATTTTATCGTTCGCCCTCATAAACATGAGAGCCGCCGCAAAACCTATGCCGATTAATATAATCCATTTTTTCATTTTGCCGCAAACCATGTCGGAGAAATTGCATCAAAGCCGCCGCCGAAAACTGCGCGCATAATTTCCCTTTAATTTTTAAAAAAATATTATACAGTTTTTAAAACCAAATAGAGTATAATCACCATTTTATAAAACGGACAGGCAAATGAGAAGGATAGATAAAAATGAGGCGCTGCAACTGCTGAAACTCCCGCTTAACGAGCTTGGAAAGCTTGCGTTTGAAGCAAAACGCGCCCTGCATCCCGATAAAATTACGACTTTTGTCGTGGACAGAAATATCAATTATACAAATATATGCTGGGTGGATTGCAAATTTTGCGCCTTTTACCGACACAAAAAAGATGAAAGCGCGTATATTTTAAGCTTTGAAGAGATAGGCAAAAAAATTGAAGAACTGATAGCCATAGGCGGCACGCAGGCGCTGTTTCAAGGCGGCGTGCATCCAAACTTAAAGATAGAATGGTACGAGGAGCTGGTGGAGTGGATAGCCAAACGATATCCTTCCATAACCATTCACGGCTTTTCGGCTATAGAGATTGACTATATAGCCAAAATTTCAAAGATAAGCGTAAAAGAGGTATTACAGCGGCTGCAAAGCAAGGGTTTATATTCTATACCGGGGGCGGGGGCGGAGATTTTGAGCGACGGCGTCAGAGATATTATCGCGCCGAAAAAACTTAATGCATCCAAATGGATAGAAGTGCATGAAAGCGCGCATAATATCGGCATGAAATCAACCGCGACTATGATGTTTGGCACGATGGAAAAAGACGAGGATATTATAGAGCATTGGGAGCGCATCAGAGGTTTGCAGGATAGAACGGGCGGATTCAGGGCGTTTATCCTGTGGAGTTTTCAGAGTCAAAATACTGCGCTGAAAGCCGAATTTCCCGATATCAAAAAGCAATCCTCAAACAGATACTTAAAACTGTTGGCTCTATCGCGGCTCTTTTTGGATAATTTTAAAAATATCCAAAGCTCATGGGTAACGCAGGGAAGTTATATAGGGCAGTTGGCGTTGATGTTTGGGGCGAATGACTTGGGAAGTACAATGATGGAAGAAAATGTCGTTGCGGCGGCGGGTATGGCGCATCGCATGAGTCAGGACGAAATGGTGCGGCTCATAAAAGATATAGGCGAAATTCCCGCAAAAAGGGATACGGCATATAATATTTTGGAAGTTTACAGATGATAAAAAAAGTTTTTTTGGCGGTTTTATTGACGCAAGGAGTTTTGATGAGTAAAAATGTGATAAATGTTGAGGTAAACGGCGTTGCCGTGCCTGTGATATTTGAAGAGGATAAAAGCCTTCCGATAGCCTCCATGCAGCTTGTTTTTTTAGCTGCGGGAAGTATGGAAGATAACGGTACGGACGGACTTGCGCGTTTTAGCGCGGCTATGCTAAACGAAGGAACGGCGAAGATAAAAGCGGCGGATTTTGCCGAAGAGTTGGAAAACAGAGCCATAAGTTTTGGCGTGAGCGCAGGCAAAGAAACGCTTGTGTTTGAACTCTCGTCTTTAAAGGAAGAGTTTGCTTTCGGCGCGAAAATGGTAAAAGCCGTACTTGAAAAACCGAATTTTTCAAAAGAGGCGTTTAAAAAGGTCAATATGCAGACTTTGGGCGAGATTTTGAGCAAAGAGAGCGATTTTGACTATATAGCTTCGCTTAAATTAAAAGAGTTGATGTATGCAAAAACGCCGCTTGGAAGCGCAAGTTTGGGCACAAAAGAGAGTTTGCAAAAGATAAATACAACAATTGTTGAAAAATTTGTAAAAAGCCGCCTTGACTTGTCAAATCTCATCGTAATTGTCGGCGGAGATATCAGCGCGGACGAAGTTAAAACTATATTGAAAGATACGCTCTCATCACTGCCCAAAGGCGTAAAAAGAGAACTTGGCTTTTATGATGCGGCTGCTACGAAAGATTATAGCGTGCAATTCAAAAAAAGCGAGCAGGCGTATATATATTTTGGCGCGCCGTTTTACATGAAGCTTGATGATAAAGACGCGCATAAAGCCAAAGTTGCTTCGTTTATACTCGGCGAAAGCGGTTTTGGAAGCCGTCTCATGGAAGAGATAAGAGTCAAAAAAGGGCTTGCCTATTCGGCATATTCAAGGTTCAATTTTGATAAAACGACAAGCTCTTTTTCGGGATATTTGCAGACAAAAACGCAGACTTTACGCGAAGCGCGCGAACTTGTGGAAAAAATAATAAAAGATTTCACCGACAAAGGCGCGACAAAAGCAGAACTTGAGCAAGCCAAAAAGTTTTTGCTCGGCTCTGAGCCTTTGAGGGTTGAGACGCTTTCGCAAAGGCTGTCGCGTTCGTTCGGCGAGTATTATTCGGGGCTTGGACTTGGCTACTCCAAAGAGCAGTTAAAAAAGATAGAAAATTTAAGTTTGGAAGAGCTGAATGAATTTATCAAAAACCACAAAGAGATAAACGAGTTAATATTTTCAATCGTTACCAATGACGCCCCAGCCTAAAGATAAAAACTATTTTGCAAAACTTCACGCAAGTTCATGCATTGAACTTGCGCTTTTAACTCCCGTCAGATACGATGATTTGAGAATTGCGCAATTTCCAAAATTTAATGAGTTAAATACCGTTGAAATTGTCGTAAAAAACATGCAAAAAACGCCGAAATTCCTGAAAGTTATCGCCAAAGCATGGGACATGGACGCGGAACTTGTCATATTTAATCCCCAAAATTTTCATTACCTTTCGTTTAAAATCGGAAGCAGGCTGTTCGTGCGGGCTTTGACGCAGCAAAATTTCGGGAAACTTCAATTGATACAGCCCAAAATAGTGCAGGAAATCGGCGAAATCATAAGCGTTTATAAAACCGAACTTGCCTCAAAAACTGTGCGCCGACTCATGAGTGAATACTTAAAAGAGCAGAGTTTAACAGAAGAGGGACTGCCTGCGCCGATAGCCAAAAAGCTTGTATCTTTGCACAATCCCAATGGGCAAAATTACGAAAAAAGCCTGCAAGAGGCGTCTTATGCCTTGAAATTTGCGGAAATATATCTTTTTTTGAAGACGCTAAATGCGAAAAAACAGCATTTTGAAGCTTCAAGCGTACTTGTTTCGGACGAAAAAGAATTTATCAAAAGCCTTCCCTTTGCCCTCACGAACGACCAAAAAAAGGCGATAGCGGATATAAAGGGCGATTTGGCAAGTCAAGTTGCCGCGCGGCGGGTTATCATGGGCGATGTGGGCAGCGGAAAAACAGTCGTGATATTTGCCGCCGTGATGATGGCGTATCCCAAAAAAGCCGTTTTGATGGCGCCGACGACAATTTTAAGCGCGCAAATATACACTGAAGCCAAAAGGCTTTTGCCGCCGTTTGTAAATGTGGTTTTGGTAGAAAGCGGCGATAAAAACGCACGCCTTGACGAGGCGGATTTTATCATCGGAACGCACGCGCTTTTGTACCGCGAACTGCCAAAATGCGATTTGGTCATGATAGATGAACAGCACCGTTTCGGTACGGCGCAAAGAGACGCCATACATAAAATGGTAAGCGAAGGCAAAACGCACCCGCATTTTTTGCAATTTAGCGCAACGCCGATTCCGCGCACGATGAGCCTTATACATTCGTCTTTGGTAAAATATTCGTTTATTAAAGAAATGCCTTTTAAAAAAAATATAGATACTTTTATCATTGACAAAAAAGGCTTCGGATATATGCTTGCGCATGTAGAAAATGAGATAGAAGAGGGCAGGCAGACGGCTGTTATATATCCGCTTGTGGAAGAGAGCGAACTTTTATCATACCAGTCCATAGATGAAGGGCGTGCATTTTGGGAGAAACGATATAGCGGCGTCTTTGTTACTCATGGCAAAGACAGGGAAAAAGAAAAAGTGTTGGAAGAATTTGCCAAAAACGGTTCTATTTTGATCGCGACTACGGTCGTTGAAGTCGGTATTTCTCTGCCAAAACTTTCCACTATCGTTATAGTCGGCGCAGAACGGCTTGGACTTGCCACACTGCATCAATTGCGCGGAAGAGTGAGCCGCACAGGGTTGAAAGGGTATTGCTATCTATATACCAATCAGCCGAACAATACAAGGCTTAAAGAATTTGCCGATACGGTAAGCGGATTTGACATAGCCGAGATTGATTTGAAATACCGCCAAAGCGGCGATATATTAAGCGGAGTATTGCAGCATGGAGCGCAATTTAAGTGGTTTTCGCTTAGTGAAGACAGCGATATTTTAATAAAAGCAAAACAATTGCTTGAAATTTAATAAATTTACAATTTTAAGTGAATAGAAATTTTTATCAAGCATACTGCGCTATCCGGATATAAAAAACCTCCGCCATTGCGAATGCGGCAATATAGAAAAAACTTTCATCATTTTATCGCCTTATGCGAAGCCCATAAACTCCTTTCCGCCACCCATGCGGCTATTAGTCATTTTCGCAATCCACTCTGTCATGTATTCTTCCGTTATTCCCGCGTTCCTTTATGTCATTCCCGCGCCCGAACGACAAACGCATATGTTTCTTTTCGTCATTCCCGCGCAGGCGGGAATCCAAACTAATAACTTTAAAATATAAAAGCATGAAAGAAAATAAAAGAGAGTTATAAAATGTCAATTCTTTTCATATTATTTTTGTTTGTTTGTAAATATTCTTTTGGATTCCCGTTTTCACGGGAATGACATAAAGAAGGACGGAATGACGGAGAGAAAGCATGGGTATGACGGAACAGTTTCCCGTCATTATAGAGCGACAATCCAAATTCTCCATCATTCCTGCGTTCATGCGGTAAATCCCTTTTGTCATGCAAAACACATGCGCCACCCCTTCCGTCATTCCCGCGACCGAACGACAAGCGAAGCGCATATCGTGAGGGAAGGCGGGAATCCACATCCTTTCCGTTCCCATGTCTTTTTTGGATTCCCGTTTTCACGGGTATGATGGAAAGAAAGTAGGAATGACATAGCGGCTTATGCGCTTTATTTGTCCGATGGCATGACGGAACGGTTTCCCGTCATTGCGAACATCGGCGCGGCAATTCAAACGCTCCCCTATGATAATCATAGTTTGGATTCCCGCCTTCGCGGGAATGACGAAAAGAAAAGCGGGAATGACAAAGGGGCGCTGGATGGGCGATTGCCGCTCTGCAATGAAATAAACACAATGTATTTTATTTGTCGTTCGGTCGCGAGAATGACAAA
>JAITAB010000027.1 GCA_031284315.1 Campylobacteraceae bacterium | reverse complement strand
CGACTGCCGAACAGCTCGGATACGACGGGCTTTTGATACCGACGGGAAGCGGCAATCTCGACCCGTTCATCACTGCTGCATCATTGGCAAATGTTACAAGTAAAATCAAACTTTTAGTATCGCTAAGGACTTCTGCCACGGGAGGACCTACGGTATTTGCAAGACAGACCGCTACATTGGACGAAGCGTTAAAAGGCAGACTGATACTCAATGTTGTTCCGGGAGCTTGGCCTGAAGAGCTTGCGGCTGACGGAGTATTTTGGAATCATGACGAAAGATATGAAGCGGCAGATGAGTTTTTGACTGTTTGGCGCAGACTTTTAAGCGGCGAGAAAGTTACGTTTAAAGGTAAATATTATCATGTTGAAAATGCTCAAAATCTATTTCCTTCCGTCCAAAGACCGCATCCGCCTTTGTATTTCGGAGGTTCGTCCGAAGCGGCGCATGATTTGACCGCAAAACATATAGACGCATATCTTAGCTGGGGAGAGCCGCCTCATTTGGTAGCCGAAAAAATAGCCGATGTAAAGAAAAGAGCCGCCGCGCTTGGGCGAACGGTGAAATTCGGCATAAGACTGCAAATCATCGTGCGCGAAAGCGAGGAAGAGGCATGGGCGGCGGCAAACAAGCTTATAAGCCATTTGGATGACGATTTGATAGCTGTCGCGCAAGCCAATCAAAACAGTTCCGACTCCGTAGGACAGCGCCGCATAACATCTTTGCACAAAGGCGACAAAAGCAAGCTTGAAATAAGTCCCAATCTCTGGGCTGGTATCGGCTTGATACGAGGAGGAGCGGGAACGGCGCTTGTGGGCGACCCCAAAACGATAGCAAAAAGACTGCAAGAGTATATAGACCTTGGAGCCGACACATTCGTACTTTCAGGCTATCCGCATTTGGAAGAGGCTGTGCGGTTTGCAGAGCTTGTTTTCCCATTGCTGCCTGACAAAAAACCCTTCACCGTAGAAAATGATGTTGTAACGGGCGGAGCGTTTGACACAAGACTGCTCTCCGGCAATAAACATGTTAAAGCTTCATAAAAAGGTTTAAAAATGGCGCATGAGATTTTAGAACTGCTGAATGACCCAAGAAGCGTGAAAATCCTCGTTAGCATTGACGAGGACGGATTGGCGCATCCTGTTGTCAAAGAGTCTTTGAGGAATGAGAACGGCGATATCGTTTATACCGAATTTCTTGAATCTTCAAACACAAACCGCTTTTTAACCAAAGCTCTTTGGTTTGATAAAAAAGTCGTTATTTTACTGCTTACTCATGACAAACGCAGTTTTAAAATCACAGCAAAACCCGTAAAAGCTATAGTAAACGGCAAGATATTTCAAAAATACTATGAAGAGGTTCAAAGCAAATTTAAAGACTTTGACCTCTCCACCGTTTGGGTGTTCAAGCCTGCGGAGATTAGCGAGCAGACGCTTCAAAAAAGAGTAGATGAAGAGACGCGGGAGAGACCTTATTTTTTGCATTTGGACAGATTGGCAAAAGGAGCTTAACAGATGAATGCAAAAAGAGAGTTAACATTAGACGAAGTAGCCGAAAAATATCCCGAGTTTCCAAAGCTTATCATTTTGAAAACAGATATTCAGCGAAGAGGCGTCTATTATACTCCAGCCGCGCTTGACGCGGTGGATCCCAATATCCATCATCTTATCGGAACAGATATTTTCGGCAGCCGCGACGGCAAACTCAAACGCCGTCCCGAGTCTTTCAGCCTAAGAGACGGCACTTCCGTCATAAGCACGCCTACGCCTTTGGAGAGCAATCCTTACACGGTTGATTTTATAGACGGCAGGCTTGTTTTGACAGATGAGGGAAATGTAATAGAAGAGGTATTTTATTGGGAAAAGCCGGATTATTATGATAAAAGAACTTCAAACGGCGCATTGATGCAAAATGTGGTAGGTTCGCGTCCGCAAAGACTTTATCTTATCCCGAACCGTTACTGCCATTTTTGGACTGACGATCAAGGATGCAGATTTTGCGATATTGTAAATAACCTCAAGCAGCTGAAAAATGAAGCAGAGATGCAAACAAGGGTAAACCCCAAAGATGTGTCCGAAACCATTAAAGAAGCCTTGAAAGAAAAAGGCAGATTTGCCGCTATATGCTTAACGGCAGGTTCGGACTTTCATGGTAATGAACCGTTTGATAAAGAGATAGATTATTATGTGGATATTTTGCAGGCGGTGGGAGAGAATTTTACGGCTAAAAAATTTCCATCTCAGCTTATATGCACAGCCGTTACAAAAAAACAGTTAAAAAGGCTTTATGAAAATACGGGACTTTCCAGCCTTACTATGGATATAGAGGTCTTGAATGAAAACGCTTTTAGCCATGTATGCCCCGGTAAAACAAAATGGGTAGGCTATAAAGAGTGGAAAAAAAGACTTATTGACGCAGTGGAAATTTTTGGAGAAGGCAGAGTAAATACGGGAATTGTTTCAGGCGTTGAACTTGTAAAACCGTTTGGATTTAAAAGCGAAGACGAAGCTTTGAAATCAGTATTGAAAGAGGCGGACGAGCTTGCAAGTTATGGCGTCAGCACTGTAAATATGGTCTGGATCCCGCGTCCCAACAGCCACTTTGCAAATGAGAAAAATGCTTCTTTGGAATATTATGTAAGGCTTGCATGGGGGCTTCAGGAGATAAGGACAGAACACAATCTTAAAATAGATTTTGACGATTACAGACGCTGTGGCAATCATCCCGATTCGGATTTGGCGCGTATATTTTAGGCTGGATTGTCATAAAAAACATGAGGAGGCTACCATGAAACGATTAATTTTAGTTACCGCAAAATAGCGCGGCGGGCAGATACTGCTTTCATACAGCGCGGAAGGTTTTAATACGCGTGTTACATCTGAGAATTTTCGCGTAATGAGGAGCGCGGGAAGTTAAATATAAAAGTTTGAATTACACATATTGCCATAATTTGACGAAGTCTTAAAAGACAAAAATCTCTTGAGTAACATGTGGAAATTTCAAAGCGTATCTATTGGTTTAAAAGGCGAATTTAAAAAAATATGGAGGAATTGATATGAAAAAATTAGTTTTAGCGTTTTTTACGCTTGTTTCAACGATATTTGCCGCAAGCACGGCAGAGCTTAGGATAGGCACGCAGCCGTATCCGTTGTACGCGCCGCTTTGGGCTGCAAAGGAGCTTGGCTATTTGGATGAAGAGTTCAAAAAGGCGGGCGCGAAATATACATGGAATGTCTTCGGAAACGGACCTCTTGTAAATGAGGGCGTAAGAGGCGGCAGTATAGATTTGGGTACTATGGCGGATTTGCCTGCCATCATCGCCAAATCGGTCGGGCTTGACATTGTTTTGTTTGCAAATTTCGGCATAGGCGAAAAGGCGCTGGCGCTTATCGTCCCGACAAACTCTCCCATAAAAGAGGTCAAAGACATTAAGGGCAAAAAGATAGCTTACGGCAAAGGTACTTACGCACAGCATCTGTTGGCGATTTTACTGAATGACAACGGTTTGAAATTCAGCGATATTACAGAGATCAATCTTGCCGCAGGAGATATTCCCATCGCGCTTGAGCGAGGAGACATAGACGGCGCGGTCGTGTGGGAGCAATATATCAGCCAGCTTACGGTTCCGGGTAAAGCGCGCGTGATAGTGGACGGAACAGGTATCAAGCTTGGAAACAATATCTCATATATCAAGCGCGATTTTGCTAAAGCGCATCCTGAAGCGTTAATAGCGTATATCAAAGCGGTTCAGCGTGGAGCGGAGTATATCAATAATAATAACGAAGAAGCCGCAAAGCTTTTATCGCCCACATTTAAGGTATCTCCTGAGGTTTTGAAAGTGGTTTTGTCCCATTTTGAGTATTACGCGAGATTTCAGCCGCGCGATATTGCGGAGATAGAGAAAGTCAAAAACTATGTCTTGAAAGAGAAGATTATCCGCAAAGATGTGGATATCAAGGATTTTGTTACTACCGAATATTTGGACAAGGCAGGAATTTGATTTTAAAGCGGATTGCGGGATTTATTTGGTACATTATCCTGCCTGTTTTGATTATAATAGTCTGGAAAGCGGCGGATATCGCGGGATATATCGTCCCCTATACGATGCCGCCGCCAGAAGATATCGTCCTTACGGCGGTTGAATTTTATAAAGACGGGACGCTTTTGGAGCATATAAGGGCAAGTTTTACGCGCGTAGTCGGAGGATTTGGGATAGCGCTTGTTTTAGCGCTGTTTTTTGGAGTGCTTATAGGGCTTAGTCGGAGTTTTGAGAAATTTACCGACTCCGTGCTGCAAATCATCAAGCCCATTCCTCCGATCGCATGGATACCTTTAGCGATATTGTGGTTTGGCATAGGCGAAGCGTCCAAAATCTACATTATCGCCATAGGAGCATTTTTCCCTATCCTTATCAATACTGTGGAGGGCATCAAAAATATAGATGCGCGTTATTTGGAGCTGGCGCGCGTCTATGAGGTGCAAAGGTCGCGCGTTATTTGGCGCGTGATACTGCCCGGAGCCCTCCCGTTTATCATGGTAGGCGTGCGTTTGGGACTTGGCATGGGGTGGATATGCGTAGTGGCGGCGGAACTCATCGCGGCAAACAGCGGGATAGGCTCTATGCTGATGGACGGCAGAAGTTTTTCGCGTCCTGAAATGGTCATTTTGGGAATGTTGGTCATAGGCATCATAGGCAAACTCATGGACGATATTTTGTGCTATATTTCCGAAAAGGTCATACGATGGAATTAAACAATACCCGTCTAATCAACATATCGCGTCTTACGAAAACATTTCAAAACGGCAAAAAGAAGATAGAAGCGCTTCGGGATATAAATCTGGAAATAGACAAGGGTGAGTTTGTCTCTATCATCGGAGCGAGCGGCTGCGGCAAATCAACGCTTTTGCGCATTATCGGCGGGCTTGACAGGGAACATAAGGGCAAAGTTCTTTTTGAAGGCAAGATAGTAACCGCTCCTTCCAGACAAAGAGGGTTTATATTTCAAGACATCCGTCTGCTTCCATGGCTTAATGTGGAAGACAATATCAAATTCAGCCTTCCGCCCGATACTTCGGATGTCGATAAAATCGTAAACGAAAAGCTTGAAATCGTAAATCTCAAAGGATTTGAAAAAGCTTACCCAAAACAGCTCTCAGGCGGAATGGCGCAGCGTGTAGCGATAGCCAGAGCGTTGGCAAACCAGCCCAAAGTTTTGCTTTTGGACGAACCGTTCGGCGCGCTTGACGCGATAACAAAGATAAAAATGCAAGAAGAGATGCTGCGCATTTGGGAAAGGGAGAAAATTACCATGATTTTGGTAACTCATGACATTGACGAAGCGGTATATCTTGGCAGCCGCGTAATTGTCATGGCAAGCGGGAGCATACAAAAGATGTACAATATCAAACTTCCGAATCCAAGAAGCAGAATAAGCCATGAGTTTAATATCCAAAAAGAGATAATATATAAAGAATTTTTCGGAAACGAAGAAGCGCCATTCGCATACTCTATTTAAAAATTAACCCGCTTCCGTATGTTATAATTGCAAACTTTTTTAATTTTTCAAAAAAGCGGCGCTTGAGAGATTATGATAAAAACCCGATAGTTATTAAAGATTATAATTATATATTTTTATCAACGATTGGCTTTATTGCCTTGCCTTGTATAATTTACATTCTCATAGACGGAATGTATTCATCGGCATTGATAATTAGATAGTGTTTGGGCGGAAGCTCTTATGCCGATAATAAGATTCTTTCTAATTACAGGCAAAAGAAAAATTATTTTATCTAATCAATATATAGAGTTTATACACAAAAATAAAATTATTGAAAAAACAATATAAATAAAACCATGGATATCAAAAAAACCTATAATGACTTATATCATAAATCTCAAAAACCAACTGATTTACAACTTGGGTTGATGTTTATTATTTTTTTACCCATGCTTTTAGGACATCTTCTGCTAATAATTAATAAATTTCTTTTTCATTTGTGCAAAGATATAATGGGCTATAAGTTTTTTGATGCCGTTATAGTTTTTTATGATGATAAACTAATCAATATTTTGCCGACAACCAAAAAAGAATGGTGAAATTAGGGAATATTTTAAACATAAAAAAATGATGACATAAAAGATGCAAAAATATTTTGGAGCGTTTTTATGCCCAATCATAAAAAAGCGGACTTAGACTAAAAAAATTATTTGGAAAAGCAAAAATAATATCTGCCCTCTCACATGTAAAGGTTTCATCATTTAGTCAAATAAAAACTAAAATATTTATAATATTTAGTTTTTAAAATTATAATGGAGGTTTGCAAAATTTGGTAAATCTTAGAATTATTAGCCTTTTTGCTTATCTATTTAGAGACATTTTTAGGCGCTTCTTGATAGCTGCCAAACTCTATAGATATGCAATGTGCTCCTTGCGCTTGGACTTCTAAATCTATTGAAGCCGCTCATTGCCGCGGCTGCGCTCGCAATGACGAAGTATTTGGATTCCCGCTTTCCCTCGCGATATGCGCTTCGCTTGTCGTTCGGTCGCGGGAATGATGATGATGGAGACTTTTTACATAATAAAAAGAATGAATTCCCGCGACCATTTTTCGTCGTTCTTTCTCTCACTATTTCCATCGTCTTGCTATTCCTGTAATCCTCTTTCGTCATTCCCGCGCGAGCAAAAAGTTTTCGTAGAAAACGATATTTGCGAGGAATGCTGGAATCCACGCATATAAATAAAAAAGCAGTTTCATATATTGCTTAACGATACTTTTTTTGTTGTTTTGGATTACAATGCAATGTTTACCAGTTTATGAATTGTTTTTTTGGATTCCCGCCTTGCGCGGGAATGACAAAGCGGCTGTAATTATTGTGTTTTGCATGGGTCGCTGAATGGCTATTTGTCCTATCATGGCGCGAGCCGCAAAATGCAGCGCGGCAATCCAGAAAATAAAAACATCAAAATTTCAATTCTTTTTGGATTCCCGCCTTCTCTCACGATATGCGCTTACTTCGTAAGTTTGTCATTCGGTCGCGGAAATGACGAAGAGAAATGTTTGCGGAAAAGGCTGAAGAGAAATGTCGTATTTTATTTGTCGTTCGGTTGCGGAAATGATGAAATATTTTTCTGGATTGCCGCGCTGCACTCGCAATAACGGAGAGGGAGATTTTGCGTAATAAAAAAAATAGATTTCTGTTTTCTTGCCCCAAAAGCATTTGCTTCATAAGCTTGCCATTCAATGGCATGGGAAATAAATGATGTACGCTTACTTTGTAACTTTTTTATTCTATTACGGGAAGACAACCAACTCTGCTACGCGAGCTGTTTACGGCATAGAAGTGAAAATGAATAAAAATTGCTTTCAAAACTAAACAATTTTTCAAAAAAATATTAAAAATTTTTACGAATTGTATGAACATGGGCATTAACGGCAAATTATTACAACAAACAGCCAATATGGTATATTTTAGTTTGCATATAAAAAAATTTGATAATAAATTACGATTTAATTTGTTCGTTTAAAAGCTACAATTTCCGCCCCAAAACAAGGGCGAAAATTTATTTAACTTTCTCCAAATACTCGCCTCTTACGGTATCTACCTTTACGATATCGTCGACAAGCACATGGAAAGGCACCTGTATAACCGCGCCGCTCTCTAATGTCGCGGGTTTTCTGCCGCCCTGCGTATCGCCTTTAAAATTTGGCGGAGTGTCTGCTACTTTATATTCAACAACTTGCGGAATTTCCACATCTATCGCAATATCGTTATGGAAAAGTACCTCCACCGTCATGCCGTCAAGCATCCATTTGATAATATCACCCATCTGTTCTTCAGAAATGGCGACCTGTTCGTATGTAGCAGTATCCATAAATTGCAGATTTTCGCCGTCATCATACAGATATTGCATTGTTTTTTGGCTGAGATTTGGCTGTTCGCATTTGTCGCCCGCATGAAAGGTCTTTTCTATAACTTTTGCATTTATTAAGGATTTAATCTTTGTTCTTACAAATGCAGGTCCTTTTCCGGGTTTTACATGCTGATATTCTACTATTTTGTATGGTACGCCGTCCAACTCTATCTTTAATCCTTTTTTCAAATCGCCCATAGAATATGAAGCCACTTTTTTCTCCTGTTATTTATATGTTTACACTTTGCGCCCAAATACAATTTGGAAGCTCGTTTAATTTTGCGAGAAGTTCTCTACTGATATCTTGGTCTACAAGTATAACTGCAAGCGCCAATCCATCGCTTCCGCGCCCCAGACGAAAGTCAGCTATATTTATATTGTTCTGCGCCAAAAGCGTACTTATAGATGCGATAACGCCGGGAACATCTCTGTTTTTAAATACAATCATTTTGCCTTTGGGTTTGAAGTCTGTTTTAAAACCATTTATACTTACAATCCTCTGTTCATCTTCGCCGAAAACCGTACCGCTCACTTCCGCCACGCCTTTATCAGTGGAGATTTTGACGCTTACTTTATTGCTGTAGCCGCTGGCGGGCAAAACTTTTGAACTTGTATCTATCTTTTTATCAGCCGCCATATAGCCGGCATTTACATAATTGATATTGTCCCCCAAAGACTCTTTCAATGCGCCGACAATTGCGAATGTTAAAAACGAATCCAAATATTCGCCGACAGTTCCCTCGCCCTCTACATGAATGCCCAAAATAGGGCGTTTGTATATCTGAGCCGCTAAAAAACTTATCTTTTGTACAAGTTCAAGATACGGCGCGGTAGATGAAGGTAAATCTTCCGTTTTAATGGGAAGGTTGAGAGCATTCGGATAACTTATACCGCGTACTGCCGACAAAGCTTGTTCTGCGGCTTGAATCGCAATTTTTTCTTGAGATTCAAATGTATTTGCGCCAAGATGAGGAGTTACCGTTACATTATCCAAATCCAAAATCGGATTGTCAAGCGCAGGCTCTTTGGAAAATACATCTATACCCGCAAACGCAATTTTGCCGCTTTTCAAGCCCTCTACTAAAGCCTCTTCGTTATAAAGCCCGCCGCGTGCGACATTTATAAGCCTCACGCCGTTTTTCATTTTGGCGATTTCGGCTTTGTCTATGATGTTGATGGTCTCTTTATTTTTAGGAGTATGGATAGTGATAAAATCACATGCCAAAATATCGTCAAAATTTTCCGTGTATGTCATGTCAAGTTCCGTTACTTTATTGCTTGGAATATACGGGTCATACGCCACGATATCCATGCCAAACGACTTGGCGCGTACGGCAACGCGGCTTCCTATATTGCCAAAGCCGATGACGCCGAGCTTTTTGCCGAACAGTTCCACGCCGTACCACTTCTCGCGCTTCCATGTTCTATCATGCTTTAACGCATTATGCGCATACGGAAACATTCTGGCGGTTGAGAGAATATGCGTCATAGTAAGTTCCACGGCGGCTATCGTATTTGCCGTAGGAACATTCATCACAATGACGCCGCGTTTACTGCATTCGTCTATATCCACATTATCCACACCCACGCCAGCGCGTATAACCGCGCTTAGTTTTTTGCCCGCATCCAAAAACTTTGCATCAATATCCGTTGGACTTCTCGTAATGGCAACATCCGAATCGCCCATAAGTTCATGCAGTTTATCTTTGTTTGTTTCTGTCGCGTCTATAATATCTATATCGCTCTCTTTTTCTAAAAGCTTAAAACCTTTTTCATGAATAGTATCGCATATAATAATTTTTTTTCGTTTCACTCAAACAACCTTTTGAAATATTGTTTTATGTAAAAGCCGCCTTTAAATTTGGCGGCTCAAATCTATTTTAGCTGGTCTTTGATGATATCGCCCAGAGTCATTTTATCGTCTTTGTTTATCTCGTTCAGGACTTCTCTCTCTTTAATTCTCGAAAGCCTTTTTACGGAGAGTCGTATGCGGTTTTTCTTCTCATCTATAAAAACTACCGCCGCTTCCAGTTCGTCTCCGACCTTTAATTCGTCAATATTGAGACTGCCGAAATCTTCTTTCCTGATAAGCGCATCTACGCCGTCTTCAAGCTCTACAAACAGACCAAAATCCTTTATGTCAAGAATTTTGCCTTTCACGATGCTGCCGCTGATATATTTTTTGGCATATTTTTGTATCGGGCTTTCTTGAAGCTCTTTTTGGCTTAATGAAATTTTCTCGTTTTCCGTATCTATTTTGATAATTTTAATATCAATTTCATCGCCCTCTTTGAATAGATTTCTGCATTTTGCGCTTTTGTCCCATGAGGAGTCTTCATTATGCAGCAACCCTTCAATCGCGCCGATTTTGATAAATGCGCCGAAATTTGTAAGAGTAGTTACCGTCCCTTTTATCACATCTCCGACTTTATGGGCTTTTATAAACTCTTCAAACGGTTTGGGCAGAATGTTTTTCAAAGAGACTCTCAAGCGTCTTTCCTTGATATTTATCTCTATAACTTCCACATCTATCTGCTGCCCTTCTCTTATGTAATCTTTCGGGTGTTTGATATTTTTGTCCCATGAGATTTCGGATATATGCAAAAACCCTTCCACATCGTTACCCAAATCAACAAATGCGCCGTAAGGCTCTATATTGCTTACGGTAACTTGTATCACGTCTTTTACTTCAAGCTGATCTTCTATTTCTTTCCAAGGGTCTGGCTGAGCCGATTTGATAGAAAGGGAAAGATGTCTTTTCTCTTTATCGTAACTGACGGCTTTTACCAAAACTCTGTCGCCTTCCTTGTAAAATGAACTCGGATTTACCGGTCCTCTGTAACTTATCTCGCTATAATGAACTAAGCCGTCCACGCCGCCCACATCAACAAACATGCCGTAAGTGGTAATCTTTTTAACGACTCCCTCTACGGTTTCGTCTTTTTCCATTAATTCCTGAATGATATCTTTGCGTCTTTTGCGCTCTTCGTCTAAGGGTTTTTTTCTGGAGACTATTATTGATTGATTCTCTTTATCTATTTTTAAAACCGAAACTTTGATAGTTTTGCCTATCAAACTTTGCGGATCTTTTACCGCAATTTGAGAGCGCGGCATAAAAAAATCTATCCCATCGCTGTTTTCAACGATAAGTCCGCCTTTGTTTTTGCCGATAACTTTTACGTCAAACAGAAGATTGTCGTTTTCGTTAAAATTATTTATAAAAGTTTTTACTTTCTCTTTTTTGACGGCTTTTTTGTGAGAAACCATAGGTTTTTCATTTCTGTAGCCTGTTATGACAACTTTTATAGTGTCGCCTGCTTTGTGAGTGAAATTGCCCTCAGCGTCCTTTATCTCGGAAACATAAAGCCTTCCTTCGCTCTTTTTGCCCACATCTACCAAAACGATATCGTCTCTAATCTCTACGATGACGCCGTCCACCGTTACTTCATTATCAGTCTCTTTGAAAGACTCCTCAAGCATCGCGGCAAAATTTTCATCATCTGTAAATTCTGCGGCTTCGCTGTTTTGAACACTATTGTTCACCTCTTTTGCCATTACTTTCCTTTTGGTGTGATTTCCGCTTTTATATACAAAACGAATTCAAAATGTATATTATACTTTAATTTTTCTAATTTTTTCAATAATTTTTTCAATAATCCAATCAGGAGTCGAAGCTCCAGCGGTTATACCGCATATTTTTTTGCCAGTAAACCACGATGAATTCAACTCTTTGTCGTTTTCTACAAGAAAAGAGTCTTTACAATATTCCTTGACAATTCCGTATAATTGTTTTGTGTTTGATGAGTTTTTTCCGCCGATAACTATAACGATATCGGTATTCATAGCCAATTCCCGCGCCGCGTCTTGGTTTTCAAAAGTTGCGTTGCAGATAGTGTTAAAAACCCTTACTTCCGCGCATGTTTTCACTAAAAAATCCACAATTTTCAAAAATTCATTTATATTGCGCGTAGTCTGTGACACAAGGGCCGCTTTTTTGCCGATATTTATCTCTTTTATCTCTTCAATGCTCAGCACGACATGTACGCTCTCATGCAGGCTGTAACTCTTAACGCCCTTTACTTCGGGATGGTTTTTGTCGCCAAAAATGATTATCGTATATCCCTGCGCGCTCATCTCTTCACAAATTTTTTGAGGCTTTGTAACAAATGGACATGTAGCGTCTATTATCTCCACGCCGATTTTTTTCAGCCTTTCCAAATCCTCTTTTTGAATGCCATGCGTGCGGATAATCGCCTTTTTAATGCCCTGCGCCTCTTCTACGCTGCCCAGCGTTTCAACATTATAATTATTTTTCAGCCTTAAAATCTCTTCGTTATTATGTATCAAAGGTCCTATCGTAAAAGCCCCGGGAGCGTTTTGCGCGATATTTATCGCTCTTTTCACGCCAAAACAAAATCCATAATTTTTAGCTAATCTTATCTCCATTATTCAACTCTTGTCAATTTGCCCAAAATATCAATAAAATTCGGAAAAGATGTGTTTATGCACTCTGTATCTTCTATAATTCCTCCACTCGCAAGCGCTGCTATGGCGAAACTCATGGCGATTCTATGGTCGCCGAAACTACGCGCTTTAAAACTTTTTAACTCCCCGCCTTTTATCTCGTAACCGTCCTCTTTTTCCACAGCTTCTATGCCGCAAAGTTTTAAATTTTCTACCACAGCGCTTATTCTATCGCTCTCTTTGACTCTGAGTTCTTTAGCATTTTTGACGCCGCTAACTCCCTTTGCATGTGCAAAAACGATAGAAAGCGCGGGCAGTTCGTCTATGAGCCAAGAGATATTTTCGCTGATTTGGACGGCTTTTAGCGGCGCATGTTGGACGATAATATCGCCGATGTTTTCGTATTTTTCATCTTTTTTTACAAATTCTACTTTCGCGCCCATTTTTTGCAAAATCTTATAGGCTTCAATGCGCGTTTTATTTAAAAGCACATTTTTCAAAGTTACCTTTGAATTTGGCGTAATTGCGGCGGCGGCGGCGAAAAAAAATGCGCTTGAAGGATCGGCAGGCACGGTAATATCCAAAGGTTGAAGCGGTTTTTTGTCGGGATATATTATGATTTTGCCGCCCTCGCATCTGATATCGGCGCCCATGCCTTTTAACATTTTTTCCGTATGGTCGCGGCTTGGTTCGGGTTCGCTAAAAATGCTCGGCATATCGTTTTTTGAATTTAACGCGCTTAAAATCAACGCGCTTTTTACTTGTGCGGAAGATATCGCGCTTTTATAATCAAACGGCAATAAATCGCCGCCTCTAACGCAAATCGGAGACAAATCGCCTCCTTTTCTGCCGTCTATTTTTGCGCCGATATTTCTTAAAGGCTCAGCTACTCTTTTCATGGGTCGGGCTGATAAGTATTTATCTCCATGAAGCACAAAAAAACCGTTGCATGAGCTCAAAAATCCCATGAAAAGCCGCATCGCCGTTCCGCTGTTGCCGCAGTCAAGTATCAAAGGCGGTTCAATAATGCGAAGCGGCGGAGTTATGTATAAAATCCCATCTTCATCTCTTATTTCGGCTCCGAGCGATTTTACAATATTCAGCGTACAAAGCGTATCTTCGGCACGCAGATAGTTTCTGACAACGGATGTTTTATCGCTCAAAAGCGAAAAAATGGAGCATCTGTGCGAAATTGACTTATCGGGCGCGATATTTGATATATCAAGTTCAAACGGCGCGGCTTTGTTTACATGCAGGGTATTCATGAGATTATCTGACGGCGGCTTTCAAAACGCCGATTAACCCTTCTAAAATCTGCTCCATGAAAGCGTTTATCTCTTCATCTACAAATGTTTTTTCGTCAGGTTCAAATACAAAAGTCAATGTTACGCTCTGTTTATCCCCCAAAGAGTCGTCCGAGTAAATATCTATCGGATAAAACTCTTTCAAGCCCTTCGGCGCACGCTCTTTTATGCATTTATCTATGTCTAAATAAGCGATATTTTTGGAAACTAAAATACTCAAATCCCTTGAAACGCTTGGGAGTTTTGAGTAGAGTTTCGCGCTTTTGCGCTCGTAATTTAATTTTTCAAAGTCAATTTCGCAAATATATGTCCTGCCCAAATCATAATCTTTTGCCCCTGCAGCTCTTCCCGCAAAACCTATATTTTCGCCGTTCATAAGCAAATTCGCAAATTCGTAAGGGCTGTAAAATCTACTTTTCGGCTTTGCTGGAATTATCTGAAAAGTTCCCAAAACTGCGCTGATTTTTTGTATGAACAGCGCGAAATCTATCTCTTTTGGCTTACCATGATTAACGGGGCTGGGCAGTTCGCTCTCCCCGCTTGAAATAAAACTCAAAACTATTTTTTCGCCGCGCGCCGCGTCAAACACTTTTCCGCTCTCAAAAAGATTTACGCTTCTTTTGCCCGCTTTTATATTATTGCTTGCCGCTTCCATGAGGTTAAGAGCGCATGTGGAGCGCAGCGTATTGAGTTCGTTTGTTATCGGATTTGCTATATCCAACTCTTCGCGCACACACTCAAAGCCATATAAAAGCTGTTTTGTTCTGTCCGTAAAAACATAGCTCACGCTCTCAAAAAATCCCGCCGCAACGGCTTTATGCCTGTAAAATTTCTTTTTTTGAAAATCTTTATAAACGCTGTTTATGCGGTTTGCTTCTACAAATTTAAGCGGTTTGGAGTTTATATTGTCTATGCCCACTATCCTCACTATCTCTTCGCAAATATCCTGAATGTTTGAAATGTCATGCCTAAACGGCGGGATATCAACCACGAGCAGATTTTGTTCGGGCTTGAAAACTGGGTAAAATCCGAGATTTTTCAATATGGATATGATTTCTGTCTTATTGATTTGCGCGCCGATAATGTTAAATACATCTTCAAAATCTACATTTATCTGCTTCAAAGGCTGCTCTTTCAGCGCGCTTTGAGCGCCTGTTAAAATAGCGGCTTTTGAGGTTAGATTTAATAAAATACCCAAATAATTCAAACCAAAATCAAGATCCGTTTCGCTTCCTCTTAAAGCGCGAAACAGCGCAGAATCGGACTTTTTGATATTTCTCGCGCCGTTTTGTCCAAGTATATACGGGTCTATAAAACTTGCTTCTATGATAACCAAATCATCGCTCTCATCAGGTTTTGAGCTTTCGCTCTGCCAAACTCCCGCGTAAGAGACAAGTTCTCTGCCAAACACTGCGTCAAGACTGTTTTCATCTTTTTTGACAGTAATTTCAATTTTTGCGCTTGTGTACGGATTTTCGCTTTTGCTTTTTGCCTCTTCAAAAATGCCGAATTTATAGGCTCTCAATATAACGCCTGTAGCATGCGAAGCGTATGAAAGGTATTGCTCCAAAACGCTTTTTTTAACTTCGCTGCCGCTCATAGCAAGGCGCAAATCTATCAGCGTATTGCCGCGCAGCTCTTTTTTATTGACGACTTTATATACCAAAGATGCGCTCACGCCGCTTTTGACGCTTAATTCCAAAATGCGCCCTATGCCTATCTGTTCAGAATCATCAGGCAAAACGGGCGGAATTTTTACTTTGGAGTTATAAACGGCGCTCAAATCGCGCGCGATGCCATGAATACTCAAACAATCGCCTCTGTTCGGCGTCAATTCTATCTCTATGGCGTCATCTTGAAATTCAGGGATATCCGCGAGCGCAGTTCCCGCTTTAAGTTCTTTGAAACTGCCGTCCAAAATCATTATTCCATCATTTATCTTAGGATACCCAAGCTCCGTTGACGAGCATATCATGCCCTGAGATTTCACGCCTCTTAATACGCTCTCTTTTATAAGCGTCCCGTCAGGAAGCCTGCAGCCTTCAAGCGCGACCGCTACAAATTGACCTTTGTCCACATTTTTCGCGCCGCAGACTATTTGCAAATCCTCATTTTGCCCCGCATCCACCATGCATACGCTGAGTTTTTCGGCATTTGGATGCCGCTCTTTTGATTTGACAAAGCCGGCAACGCACTTTTGAACTATGCGGTAAGGCGTAACGGAACTTACTTCAAGTCCGATTTTATTTAGCGTTTTACATAACTCTTCCGTACTTTTCCCGCTCAAATCTATCCATTCATTAAGCCAATTTTTTGTAATTATCATTTAAATTGCTCCAATAGTCGTAAATCCCCTTCAAAAAGCGCGCGCAAATCAGGAATCCTATGCAGCAGCATGGCAAATCTTTCCATGCCCAAACCAAACGCATATCCGCTGCAATTTTTATAGCCTACCGCGTTAAATACATTTTGATCTACCGTCCCGCAGCCCAAAACTTCAAGCCAGCCCGTATTTTTACATACTCTGCAACCCGAACCGCCGCAAAATATACAGCTTATATCCACTTCCGCGCTCGGCTCTGTGAATGGGAAAAAACTTGGACGGAAGCGCACTTTTACTTCGCCGAACATATATTTTAAAAACTCTTCCAAAATTGATTTGAGATTGGCAAATGATACTTCGCCTTTTTTATCCACCACAAGCCCTTCTATCTGATGAAACATGGGAGTATGCGTCAAATCGAGGTCGGGTCTAAATACCGCGCCGGGGCAAATCATGCGTACAGGCGGCTGCTGAGAAAGCATCGTTCTTATTTGAACAGGCGATGTATGCGTTCTCAAAAGCGCGCCGTCCTTAAAATAAAATGTATCCTGCATGTCGCGCGCAGGATGGAATTTCGGCAGATTTAAAGCTTCAAAATTATGAAAATCATCTTCCACCAAAGGTCCGTCTTCTACCGAAAAATTAAGCGACACAAAATATTCCACGATTTTATCCATAGTGTCCATGACAGGATGAAGCGCGCCGATATTTGCGCTTCTGGAGTACAAACTCACATCAAGTGCATCTTGTTTTAACATATCCTCATACTCTTTTGCTTCCAAAAAAGTTTTTTTGATATTTACAAGTTCGCCAAATTTCTCTTTTTCTTCGTTTAGCTTTGCGGCATAAGCTATTTTTTCGTCACCTTTAAGCTCTTTAAGTTTTGCAAACTCTTTGGAAAAATACCCTTTTTTACCGAATACTTCAACCCTTAATCGTTCCAATTCTCTGACGCTGCCGCACTCTTCTATGTTTTTTTGCAATGTTTTCAACGGTTTACCTTAAAATGCAAATTTTGAATTTCAGATTGTAATCAAATTTTAATTATAAAAGAGTTAAAGCAAAAATAGTTTATACTCTTAAAAATTTTTCAAAAGGAGTTGAAAATGACTGTTTTTACAAAAATCATAAACGGCGAGATTCCAAGCAATAAAGTCCTTGAAAATGACCATTTTCTGGCATTTCATGACATCAATCCAAAAGCGCCCGTGCATATTTTGATAATCCCGAAAAAAGAGGTTGAAAATTTTCAAAGCGTAAGCGCGGAGCTGATGGGCGAAATGACGCTTTTTATACATGAAGTAGCGAAGATTATGGGATTGGACAAGAGCGGATACAGGCTTGTTACCAATAACGGCAAAGACGGCGGACAGGAGGTCATGCATCTGCATTTTCACATGATGGGAGGCTCAAAACTTATATGGCCTCATTTAGCTGATACGGATACGAAAAACTTTTTTTAAATTTTTATACTCTATATTATAAATAAAAGGTGTGAATTTAAAAAAAATTTTGTGATATTTCTGTTATATCTATTTTATACTATTCCATTTTAAAATTAGTAGGACATGTATAAATGAACAATATGACAAACGATATTATAAAAATGTCTTCGGCTATCGTTGAAACGGGTTACGATATACTTGAAGGATTAAAAAGGAGCGATATCTCTTTACTTGAAAAAGCCATAGAACAATTGGCGGTTGTGGATATAAATGCAAATAAAATAGATAATAAAATCATCTCTTCCATGCCGCTTCTATGCAAAAACGAAAGCAGCGCAAGGGAGCTTGTATCGTATTTTAGGATAGTCAGCGAATTTGTCCAAACGGCGCGTGTTTTGAGATATTTTTGCAGATATGTCTTGACATATACGAACGGGCATCCTTTTATGACTATGAAAGAGTATATTTTAAATATCTTTCAATTATCCATAGACGCTTTCATGATATCGGCGCAGCTTGTAGAAAAACGGGCTTACATAGACGATATATTTCGTCAAGTCAAAACCAAACAGGCGGCAGGGCGCGAACTCTTTGCCAAATTGGAAAAAAATATCATGGAATTTGACATAAAATACACGCTTAATTGCACAAGAGTACTAAACGCGGCGGAGAAACTTGACGAAGTATTTAAAGCCGCCGTCTCCGTAGTAAAAGTTATTTTGCTCATACAGGACTGCGGAAAACTCAGGATATGTTAATCAAATAATTTTTAAATCGCCAAACTGCGCATGAGGGATTGTTTTTTACGAAAATTAATCCGCGCAGAAAATATAACCCTTATAGACTAAAACATGTAAAAACATGCGAACAGCCGCGCTCTCATGCGGTTTACTTTATAAATAAATTTTAATATTTCGTACAATCCTTACATCAGTTTTCTACAAAAATGCGGCGGTTGTATAAATGCTCCGCACTTTAATACGGAGCGAATTCAATTTTAGCGGTATTTTTTACCGCCGAAGCTTTTTTTGCCGCTTCTGCTGCCGCTTTTATCATTTCTGCCGCGTTCATTGTCATGAGTGCGCGAATGGTTTTTGCTGCGGGAATAATTAGAGCCGCGGCGTTTTTCGTCTTCTTTGCCGCGCACTTTTTTGATGTAATTTTCAAATGATTTGCTATCTACGCCTATGGAATTTGGACCCTTAGCGCCTTCGTTGCCAATAAGCAAAGAGATGGCTTTATAGGCGATTTGCGCGATATCCAACTCTTTTTCAAGCTCATTTACGATTTGCGCGGCGGCAGAGTCTATATTTGCCGCGAGTACGCTTTGGGCTAATTTTTTGGCATTATTTGCCTTCATCTCAAATAGAGTCGGTATCTGCTTTTGCGTCAATTTCGTTCCGACAGTTTTGGCTATGCGCTGTAAACTGTGATACTCTATCGGCGTCAAAAGCGTGATAGCCGTTCCTTTTTGCCCTGCGCGCGCCGTTCTGCCTATGCGGTGGACATAGCTTTCGGGATCAAACGGCATGTGATAGTTAAATACATGCGTTATCTCTTTTACGTTCAATCCGCGCGCGGCGACATCGGTAGCAACAAGAATATCTATATCGCCGCCTCTGAAAGCTTTGATGACCTCTTCGCGCTGAGGCTGATCCATATCCCCATGAAGCGCTTTGGCGACAAATCCTGACGAGATAAGTTTTGTTCCGAGCCTGTCCACCTCTTTTTTTGTGCGGCAAAATATTATCGCCTTAG
>JAITAB010000008.1 GCA_031284315.1 Campylobacteraceae bacterium | reverse complement strand
AAAGAGAAAAATTTTTTGAAGAGTGGAAAAAAATACGAGAATTTTTAAGGTAAAACCTCCGCAGTTTTTATGGCAAAAAAGAACGAAGCAAAGAGAATTGGACATGATAAAAAAATGCTTTCAATGATAGAAGATTAAAAATATATTTTTGCACTAATTTAGATACTAAAATATTAATTAATATATAAGTTGAAAATCGCTATTCTGCGGACAAATAAATTTTTTTATTAAGGATTGCTATATGAAGTACAGTTTTAAGTTATTCGCGGCAATTGCTGCATGCGGATTGGTTTTAGCGGGCTGCGGCGGCGGAAGTAGTAATGGCGCGCGCGGGGGGGGGGGGAGATAATACCCCGTCATTATCTCTTGCGGACATAAACAGTACATTTCCCGCTTTTGAGTATGGATATACGCTTATAGAGATGGGAAGCAGTAAAGAGTATGAAGTTTCAGCGGATAAGATAGCTGATTTTAACGCGTCTGTCATTCAAGGGCAAGGATATATTTATGATTCTGTAAATGATAGATATGTAAAACCAAATGTTTTACCCGATATATATGCAGCAGTTATTCTTGACGGGACTATAGATCTGTATTTTACAAGTAGTAATAATTTTGCCGAAATAGCCAAAGACGAGAGTTTTGAGAGCGTATTCGGCAGTATTGACGGCGATGTTGTTTATGTTTATATTTATAAAAAATATGCTGAGGATATATCATCAAGATTTGACGATTATGCCGCACTCATTCTTGCTCCCGCAGGCTTTAACTGCTCATCGGCTGGCGGTTGGGAATGTGATAAAGTAGATCCAGACACGGGACTACGATACCTTTGGCTTACTAATGATAACTACTCATATGCGTATCATATTTACCCGATTTAAAACTCTTGCAAGCGGGGCGGTTTTTCGCCCTGCTTCAATTTTTCCGCTTTACCATGTAAGATTTTCGCACGCTTTCCTTTTTTTATACTCTTAACTTTTGAAGTCATTTTTGGTTTTTCACTTTCACTCATGATATGCGTTTCATTGTATAATCTTGTCGTTTGACTGCGAAAATGCCTTCTTTTGTCATTCCGCGCTCCTTCCCGTTCTCTTTCGTCATTCCCGCGAAGGCGGGAATCCAAACTAATAACTTTAAAATATAAAAGCATGAAAGAAAATAAAAAAAGTTATAAAATGTCAATTTTTTTCATATTATCTTTGTTTGTAAATATTTTTTTTGGATACCCGTTTTCTTTTTACGTCATTCCCGTGAAAACGGGAATCCAAACATATTCTTCTTCCATCATTCCCCGACATTTCCGCGCTGACGCCTGCAATGATAGAAAACTGTTCCGTCATTCCCGTGAAAACGGGAATCCAAATTATATACATGCGTTATGGATAGATTCCCGCCTACGCGGGAATGACGAAAGGGGAGCGCGGGAATGACGAAAGGGGAGCGCGGGAATGACGAAAAAGGTGTGGTTTCCCGCCTTCCCTCGCAATATGCCTCTCCTGCGGAAACTTGTCGTTCGGCCGCGGGAATGACATAAGGAAACGCGCGAATGGCATAAAGAGAGATAAAAATGGCAAAAGAGGCTGTAATAAATAAAAAGTTATATATGGTTTTAAATAACGATATTTTGAGCATACTTGTCCGAAAAGCGCGAAATCAAACTATTTCGTGCTTTTTCTGCAAAGGCTGCTTATATCGCAAAGATAAATCACCGCGTCCTATTTGCACTCAAATTTTGTTATTTTTGTGCCGATAGTTATATTGTGTTTTGCAAAACTGCCCTCTTTCAGCTCAAGCGCAAATTTTGCCTCTTTTTTGGATGGGTGCAATTCAAGCGAGTAGGGCTTCATATCTTCTATCTGAAAAAGTTCTCCGTTTTCATCAAAAAAACCTATGCTAATAGGCGCTCTCGTATCTTTCATCCAAAACGAAAGATTTTGGGCTTTACTCCATGTAAATATCATTCCAACCCCGATATCGTCTAAATTAGACAACCCCTTTTGCTTTTTTTCAGGCGTATTTGAAAGCGGAAGTTTCTCTATCCTAAAACCGTTGTCAAATTCCAGCGTGCAAGTCTGCGCGCAAAGCGGCGGCAAAAATAAAAAAAACAGTAAAACAAATCTCACAAATCACCCCTCGTCCATAAATGGTAATTTTAACTCTAAAAAGTTTTTGTTTGATTTTGTAAATTCTATAAGATTTTCAGTCGTTACGACAAATTTCGGCAAATTTTTGCAGGCTTCTTGAAATACCGCCGCCGCGCTTTTTGCGTCGCTTAACGCTCTGTGCAAAGTTCCGTCCGTGATATTTAAAACTCCGCGCAGCGTTCCAAGTCCATATTTTGCGCTTTTTATGGTTTTTCGCGCAAGTTTCAGCGTGCAAAGTTTTCTGTTTAAAAGCGGCGCGAAATAACGCCTTTTAAAAGCGTCGGATAAAAATGTATAGTCAAAATCAGCGTTGTGCGCGGCAAAAACATCCGTTCCCAAAAAGAGCCTGAATTTTTCCAAAACTTCCGCTTCGCTTGGGGCGTTTTTCAGCATTTCAACCGTAATGCCCGTTAAATTTGTTATCGCTTCTGGCAAAAAGTCGGTAAAAATGAGCGAATGAAATTCGCCCAAAACTGCGCCGTTTTGCAGCGTTACTGCGCCGATTTCTATAACTTTTGGATTGTTTAAAAGGTTGTTTGTCTCTATATCCACTACGCAAAACCGCTGTTCGCGCCAATTTCTTGTCCTTGTGCAAAGCGATAAATTGCCGCTTTGCACTTGCATTGCGTCAAGCCCCATGGAGTTAAGTTCTTCTGCTGAATTTATCTGAAAAGCGTCCAAATATTCACACTTTTTCAAAGCGTCAAAAAATTGAACGGCATCTAAATCTTTTTTTGCCAATCTATCCGAAAGCTCTTCAAAGTTTTTCAATTTTTCGCGCTTTTTATAAAATCATGCACTTTTTGCGCATCTTTTTTGCCATGAGTTTTTTCAACGCCGCTGTTCACGTCAACGCCATAAAATTCTAAATGTTTGACATTTTCCATCATTGAAGCGTTCAAACCGCCCGCCAAAATGATTTTGGAGCAGTCTGCACCTTCAAACCATGACAAATCAACACTTTTGCCTTCGCCGCCGAAATTTTCTACGAAAGCGTCTATCAAGCGGTATTCGCCTTCGTATTTTAAAATATCGCTTTTTTGTTTGGCTCTGACGACTTTTACATGCGGCGTTTTGAGTTTTGATAAAAATTTTTCATCAATATCAAAATGAAGCTGCGCGAGGTTTAATTTGGCTTTTTTGCAGATTTTGTCTATATTTTTCGGACTTTCGTTTACAAAAACTCCGACTTTTTGCACAAAAGGCGGCAGTAAAAGGGAGATTTTTTTCGCTTTTTTTGGCGTTATGTATCTTGGAGATTTTGGGTAAAATATAAATCCCACAGCATCTGCGCCCTCATGAACGGCATTTATGGCGTCTTGCGCTGAGGTAATGCCGCAGATTTTTACTCTCATTTACGCCCTCAAAGAGTCAATCGCGTTTTTATATGAAGAAGAGCCGAAAATATAACTTCCCGCCACCAATATATCTGCGCCCGCGTTTTTCAAGTCCCGCGCGTTTTCGCTATTGACGCCGCCGTCCACTTCTATGAGGGTTTTTAGCCCCGCGCCGTCTATCATTTTGCGCAGTTTTTCAACTTTTTTTAAAGACGAACGGATAAAACTCTGCCCGCCAAATCCGGGATTTACGCTCATCAAAAGCGCCATGTCAAGCTCTTCCAAAATATATTCTATGGTTTTTAAAGAGCTGTGCGGGTTTAAGACGATAGCGGGACTTATGCCGTAACTTCTTATCTTTTGTATAAGTCGGTGCGGGTGTCTCTCTTCTTCAATGTGAAATGAGAGGTATTTTGGTTTTATGGGCGCGAAAAGTTCTATAAAAAAAGTATTATTTTCTACCATCAAATGAATATCCAAAGGCTTTGAAGAGGCGTGCGCCGCGGCTTGAACGACCACGGGACCTATCGTAAGATTTGGCACAAAATGCCCGTCCATGACATCAACATGCACCAAATCGCATCCGTCATCGCAAACCGCCCTTATCTCTTCGTCAAGCTTGCCGAAATTTGCCGATAAAATACTCGGAGCTACCAACATAAATTGCCTTTGAATTTAAAATGACTTAATTGTATCAAAACTTTTTGAGAATTATCTTTTTTTCGCGCTCCTTTTCGCGCAAAAAATTATAAAATTCTATATTTATTCGTCCATGCGTTTTAGTTTTTATTTAAAATGTGGCGTTAAAACGAAATCTTTTGCATTTTTTACGGCGGCGATAGACAATCCATTCCTCCGCCGCGCCGCAATAAAACATAAAACCAGATTGCAGGCAGCTTGATTAATTTGTCTGATAATTGCCCCGCGCCGCAATAAAGTATGAAAGCAAATTCTAAACTCTCGTTTTCTCCGTCATTTTCGTATGCCTCTTGTGTTATTTCCGCTTTTTTTTCATCATTCCCGCGCCCCCTTCCGTCATTCCCGCGGCCGAACGACAAGTTTCCGCAGGAGAGGCATATTGTGAGGGAAGGCGGGAATCCACACCCTTTCGTCATTCCCGCGTTCCCCTTTCGTCATTCCCGCGTAGGCGGGAATCCATTCCATGTGTAGATATATATAATTTGGATTCCCGTTTTCACGGGAATGACATAATGTCGGGAGTAACGAAAAGGATTGTCATTCTGTCCCCTTCCGTCATTCCCGCGGCCGAACGACAAGTTTCCGCAGGAAACGCATATCGTGAGGAAAGGCGGGAATCTAAATCAAAAAAATTTTAAGACAGAAGTATAAAAAATAAAAGCAAATTACAAAATACAATTCTTCTAATATGTTTTTATTTATAAGTTTTTTGGATTCCCGTTTTCACGGGAATGACAAAGGGTGGTGATGGAATGGCATAACGGCATAGGAACGACGGAAGGACTTGGAATAATAATGCTTTCCGTCATTCCCGCACTCATGCGGATAAATCCCTTTTGTCTGCAAAACACATGCGCCCTCTTTTCCGTCACTCCCGCAAACATTCTCCGTCATTCCCGCGAAGGCGGGAATCCAAACTAATAACTTTAAAATATAAAAATATGAAAGAAAATAAAAGAGAGTTATAAAATGTCAATTTTTTTCATATTATCTTTGTTTGTAAATATTTTTTTTGGATTCCCGTTTTCATGGGAATGACGAAAAGAGGACGGAATGATATAGCGGCTTATGCGCTTTATTTGTCCGATGGTATGACGGAACGGTTTTCCATCATTGCAGGCGTCAGCGCGGGAATCCAAACTCCCGTTATTCCCGCGAAGGCGGGAATCCAAATCAAAAAAAAATTTAATACAGAAGTATAAAAAATAAAAGCAAATTACAAAATATAATTCTTCTAATATGTTTTTATTTATAAGTTTTTTGGATTCCCGCCTGCGCGGGAATGACGAAAAGAGGACGGAATGACGAAAAGGAGCACGGGAATGACAAAGGGGAAGCACGGGAATGACGAAAAGGAGCGTGGGAATGACATAACGGCGCGGGGAATGGCGGAAGAAGAATATGTTTGGATTCCCGCATTCCCTCGCAATATGCGCTTCGCTTGTCGTTCGGTCGCGGGAATAACGGAAGAGTGCGGGAAGCAGGCACAGCTCTCGTTTATCATTTGCAATAGATGCGGGAGCGATAAATAGCGCCGCTAATGACTTGAGCGCGGCAAAGCGGCTTACAAGTCAAGATTGAAAATCCTCGCCGCATTTTTATAAAAAAGCTTTTCAAGTATATGATCGTCAAACCCAAGCGCGGCAAAATCGTCTATGGACTGCCTTATCGGTCTGAACGGATACGAAGAGCCAAATAGCAATTGGTCTTGCAAAAATGTATTTCCCGCTTTTGCAAAAACTTCGCTTCCCGCTATAAAGCCGTACATGTCAGGCACGGGATAGATATTTTCGTATTTAAAGGCGACTCCGACCAATTGGTGCGTATTCGGATAGTATCCATGATAGCAGATGATAGCAAGCGAAGGGAATTCGCGTGCGATATTCGCCAAATGCGAAGGGTCGTTAAAAAGCGGATTCGGCGTTGTGGGTCCGGACATTAGGGTAAGCGGTATTTTTTTGTGCGCCAAATGTTCATATATCGGAAAATATATCTTATCGTCCGCATGGCGCGGCGGTTCGGCAAAACCGGGCTCTATATCAATGCCTGCAAGACCGAGTTTATCTATGCTTCTATCTATCTCTTTGATAGTTTCATCAATACCGTCAAGCGCTGGATCAACGCCCGCTATGCCCAAAAGTTCTTTATGCGAATCGGTAATCTCATGCAAAAAATCATTGCTTATCCGCTGGCTTGGCGTACGCCTTCCGACAACGACAGCATGCGAAAGCCCCGCGCTTTTTACTTCGTCCAAAAATCCCTCTTTTGTGAGAGATTTTTTAAAATGCTCGTCATCGCCCCTTGTGCCTACCCGCCTGTTCAGCCATTTCGCGCCCTCGTACGCTTTTGTTCCTTTAACCGCTCCGAAAAACTCATGCAAATATGCAGGTCGGCAGCGCATATCTATAATTTTCATTTTAATACTCCTTTTTGTAGTTATAATATAGTTAATATATAAATTTAGTATTGTATATTTTTCTTGTTAAGAACGGGCTTAAATATACTCTGTTATAATTTCGCATCAAAAGGAAAACTCATGAAAAGATTATTTGCCGAATGGGAAAAACAGGACTTTCTTCTGTTTGCTCTGCCGCATGAAAAGAGCGACTGGCTGCCGTATCTGGACGAAATACTTTTGTCCTACAAGGATTTTATCAAAGCGGCTTCGGAGTATGAACGATGCCTTGTTTTATGCGCCGACAGACGAAAAGCCGAAAAACTGCTCGACGGTATCAAGAATGTAACGCTGATAGAACTGCCCACAAACGATACATGGATAAGAGATTTTGGCGCGATTGACATTGAAAATGAGGATAAAATCATTTCATATGATTTTACATTTAACGCATGGGGCGGGAAATTTGAAGCCGCGCTTGATAACGAAGTAAATAAAAAACTGTTTGAAAGCGGCTTTATAAAAAACAAATTTATAAGCATGCCGTTTGTGCTTGAGGGCGGAAGTATCGACAGCAACGGCGAGGGCGTGCTTTTGACGACTTCAAAATGTCTTTTGGAAGAGAATAGAAATCCCGATTTGACCAAAAACGAAATAGACGCGAAACTCAAAGAACTGTTTGGATTAGAACGCGTCATTTGGCTTGAACACGGCTTTTTAAAAGGAGACGATACGGACTCCCATGTAGATACTCTCGCGCGTTTTATCGCGAAAGATACGATAGCTTATACGACATGCGAAGATGAAAATGATGAACATTTTGATGAGTTAAAAAAAATGGAAGCGGAGTTAAAAAGCACGGGATTCAAATTGCTGCCGCTGCCCATGCCAAAACCGATATTTTATGAAGGCGAGCGGCAGCCGGCTGCTTATGCGAATTTCGTTTTTGTAAACGGCGCGGTTTTGATACCCGAATATGATGACGCGAATGATGCGAAAATAAAAGAGCTTTTGCGCCGCGCTTTGCCAAAACACAAAATAGTCGGCGTAAATGCGAATGTTTTTATCCGCCAGCATGGGAGCCTGCATTGCGCGAGCATGAATAAATTTGCGCCTGCGAAATAAAAATGTCGGTTTTTAATGATTTTATCAACTATTTGTGATATAATCACACCTTTGCTTGGTAATTTTTACCGCTCAAAATTTATTTATAAGGATTTACGATGGCAAGAAGATGCGCGCTTAGCGGTAAAGGACCGCTTGTCGGAAATAATGTCAGCCACGCCAACAATAAGACAAAAAGACGATTTTTACCGAATCTTCGCACTATAAGAATTACCCTTGAGGACGGAACTACTCAAAAGATTAAAGTTGCAGCCTCAACTCTTAGAACATTGAAAAAAAACGGCTGATTTTTTTACCCGCAGGGAGTGAATTATGAACTTTGCTAAAAAGGATAAATCACCCCGAGGGTGGCGTAAAACCACCCCGAAAATTAAAATAGACAATCAAATATACGAACAGTTAAAACCGCTTAGACTGCCGCTGATACTGCTTGTTGTGATAATGATGGTAGGCGCTATCGGATATGTCGTGATAGATAATTTTACCCTCATGGACGCCATATATCAGTCAGGCTACACATTTACTACCGTAGGATTCGGCGAAGTGAGCGAAATTTCTACGGCGGGACGCTTTTTTACTATCGGACTGATTGTCTTGGGATTTGCCGTTTTCTCATTTTCAATCGGCGTTTTGATAGATATGATAAATAAAGGCGTTATTACAAAACTTATCAAGGAGCGAAGAATGCTTCAGAAAATCGCGAGGCTTAAAAACCATTTCGTTATTTGCCATCACAACAATTTTACGATAGAGCTTGCAAAACAGTTCCGCCAAAACCATATACCTTTTGTCGTTGTGGACAACTCTTCGGATTTTGAACAGAGCGCGAAACAGTATCAATATCCTTATTATATACAAGGCGAACCGCATACGGAGCTTTCCATACTCAAATCCTCTCTCGCTTCAGCCAGAGGCGTGGTAACGCTTAGCGAACATGTAGCGGACAATATCGCGCAAGTCGTTACGACAAGGCTTTATGAAAAAGAGCTTGGATTGAAAAAAAGTTTTTTTGTCATGGCTCACGCAAACAATGACAGCGAAGCGGAAAAACTTAAAAAACTCGGCGCAGACTCCGTAGTATCGCCCTCAAAGCTTGTAGCTCAAAGGCTAAACGCTATAAGTTTGCATCCCGACATGCAAAACATGATGGAAAATCTGCTCTCCAAAAAAGACCCTCCCGTTAATATTGAAGAAGTTGCCGTGCCTGAATTTTCATGGATAATATTTAAAAAATTGAAAGAGACGCATTTAAGGGAGATAACAAATGTAAGCGTTGTGGGTATCAGCGATTTGAACGGCAAATTTGTACCCATGCCGCGCGGCGATACGATTGTCGGCACAAGCGCGAAACTTTTGATAGTCGGCACGAACGAGAGTATAGTAAATCTCAAAAGGCTTATCAGAAGAAAAACAAAACCCGAGGAGTTGAAATATGTTTGACATACTGCCGATAAAGGGCGGACTTGATAATGTGAAAGGATTTTTCAGCGGCGGCGTAAGCGTCGGACTTAAAAGCGGCGGCAAAAAAGATGCGGCTTTTATAAGAAGCGATGAGCTTTGCGATGTTGGCGCGGTATTTACCGCGAACAAATTTCAAGCCGCGCCTATAAAACATTTCAAGCGGTACGGCGAAATATTTCAGACAAATTTTATTTTGATAAATTCCAAAAATGCCAACGCCATGACAGGCGCGGCGGGTATAGACGATATAAATAAAATATTTTCGCAGCTTCCAAGTTTCTTAAAAGCTGAAAATCCCGTCATGAGTTCAACGGGCGTTATAGGATGCAGGCTTGATACGGATAAAATTATCAAAGCTTTTGAACTTTTTGATTTTAACGGCAAAAATTCGGACGCGGCGGCACAAGCTATCATGACAACTGACAGATTTAAAAAAGAGATAGCCGTGAGAGTTGATATTGAAGGAAAAGGCTCGTTTCATGCGGCGGCTATCTGTAAGGGAGCAGGCATGATAAACCCCTCTCTTGCTACGATGTTATGTTTCATAGCGACCGATGCGAGCGTTCCGAAAGAGTTGATAACAACGCTTTTGAAAGACGCCGCAGAAGAGAGTTTTAATGCTATAAGCGTGGACGGCGATACTTCCACAAACGATACCGTAATGTTAATAAGTTCCGGCAAAAGCGGCGTTTGGGATAAAGAAGCTTTCATGGAAGCTTTGAAATTTTTGACAAAATATTTGGCTTTGGAGATAGTAAGAGACGGCGAGGGAAGTAAAAAAGTTGTGGCATTTGAAGTGAAAAACGCGCTTACTTTAGACGAAGCAAAAAAAGCCGCAAAAGCTTTGAGCAATTCGCTTTTGGTAAAAACCGCGCTTTTTGGAGAAGACCCCAATTGGGGGCGCATAGCCTCTACGATAGGCGCAAGCGGCATTGCATGCGATGAAGATAAATTGAGCATTTATTATGACGATATTCTTGCATATTCGCCCGAAAAAAAACAGTTTGACAGCGCAAGCGAAGCCGCTTGCGCCAAAGTCATGAAGAAAGAAAGTTTTAAAATCCTCTGCGATTTGGGCATGGGAGATAAAAGTTACACGGCTTACGGGTGCGATTTGGGGCATGAGTATGTAAATATCAATGCCGATTATCGTTCATAAGATTTTAATAACAAAATCGTTAAAATAAAAAAATTTTTATAAGGAGATAACATGTTACACGAATATCGCGACATCATTACAAAATTGAAACAGGAAGATGCGCATTTTGCCAAAATTTTTGAAAGGCACAATGACCTTGACCAAAAGATTTTGGATGTTGAAGAGGGGCGCGAACACTTGGAACATTTGGAGCTTGAAAGGCTAAAAAAAGAGAAACTGCTGTTAAAAGACGAGGCTTACGCGCTTATCATAAAATACAAAAAAGAGAATAATCTCTAAAAACTTCATAACGCCTCTTCATGGGGCGTTATTTTATCCGCCATAAAAACCTGAAAATTTGCTCATTTGTTCAATTTACCGCTCATTTACCGTTTAGGCATATACTGCCAATTGACTTTTTATTTTAGCTCCTTTTGCGGAAAGAATTGAAAGGATTGCGGGATATTTGATATTTACCACCCCTTGCGCAATCCTTTCTACTTTCTACTTTCTGTCATTGAAGCTTATTACTGCTTAATTTGATATACTTAATCAGAACTCGTTATCGTTTTGTAAGCAAAATCTGTTATAATTCACCATCTTTATTAGCAAAAAGGAGAAAAATATGAAGCTAACAAAGTTAAGTTTAGCCGCCGTTTTGGCGGTAGGCGCGTTTAGCGCGGCGTTAAACGCTACGCCTCTTGAAGAGGCTGTAAAAGGTGTTGAGGCAAGCGGTCAGGTGAGATATAGATATTTCTCTGAATCTGATTTTGCTTCTACTGTTTCAAGCGGTAATAAAGGCGTAGATGCGCACCGATTTTCGGGCTATTTGCAGCTTATTTCGCCCGTAACGGACGGCTTGAAGTTCGCTACCTCTCTTGTAACTGATGTGTGGAATAAGGGTGAATCCGAAGCGAGCTCTCCTGCGGGCGATACGGGTGGAAATAGTTTCACATTTGACAAGTATTACTTTCAGTACGGCGCAAGCGGTTTGACGGTAAAAGCGGGTAAATTTGAAATTCCTACCCCATGGACGCAGTCAGCCGCGATATCAGGCTCACGCGGAAACGGCGTGCTTGCTCTATATTCTATCAATCCCGATTGGACGGTGGCGGGTGCGGCATATTTGCAGACGAACGCTTTAAACAGTCATCCATATGCTCCCACAGATTTTGGCAGCAATGACAATTTATATGCTTTAGCGGCTATCGGTAAAGTAGGTCCTGTCGGCTTGCAGTTTTGGGCGGCAAATTTGGAAACGGTAGCTGACGCGGTATTGTTCGGCGAAGCAAAATTTGCTTTAAACGGTTTTAATGCAAGAGGACAGGTAAACTATCTAAAACTTGCAGATCAAATCGGCGCAGTTGAAGATACGGGTATTTTTTACGGCTTGGAAGGTGGTTATAAAAACCAGAACTTTGCCGTAACGGCAGGTTATTTTGCGAGCGACAAAGATCAAGGCATCTATTCGCTTGACGCTGATAATGACGGCTTTATCAAATTTGGTAAACAGCTCTATTATAGAACTTCCAATGTTGCGGATGTTGGTACGGCGTTCGTAAAAGGCGGAGCGACTCTTGACAAGTTCGGCTTTGAGCTTGGCTACGGAGCGGCTGACGTAGGAAGCAGAAATCAAGATTACAGCGAAGCTTACGGCACCGTTACATATAAATATGCCAAAAACTTCGGCTTGGAGTTATACTACTCGCACATAGATCTTGACAATGATACAAGACCGGGTAAAACAGGTACGCCTGAAAATACCAATGACGAGATTCGTTTTCAAGCCCAATATAACTTCTAATATTTGAAGTTCTTCTGCCCCCCGTTTTCGGGGGGTTAATTTTTCATTTCACTTTTTCAAACAACTCTTCCGATTATGAAGCCTTTTAATTTTTACATGAATTTATTGGATATATAAATAATTTTTTACCCGCCCGTCATTCCCGCACGCCTCCCATGTCATTCCCGCGTTCCCTTATGTCATTCCCCGCGACCGAACGACAAGTTTCCGCAGGAAACGCATATCGTGAGGGAAGGCGGGAATCCAAACACTCCGTCATTGCAGAGCGGCAATCGCCCCTTTTCGTCATTCCCGCGCAGGCGGGAATCCATTCATGACGCATGTATATAATTTGGATTCCCGTT
>JAITAB010000061.1 GCA_031284315.1 Campylobacteraceae bacterium | reverse complement strand
TAAACCAAAAAATTTATAAAATTTGGATAACTCTAATTCAAGCATGTGTTTTAAAATGTCAAGTTGCGTGATATTGTCAAGCGCAGAGGTCGGCTCATCAGCCAAAATAAGTTCCGTTTTTAAAAGCAAAGCGCGTAAAATAGAACATCGTTGAAGTTCTCCGCCGCTTAATTTGTGCGGTTTTTCGTATAATAATTTTTCGCTAAGGGAGACTCTTTCGCAAAGCGGCAGATATTCTTCAAGCGGCAAATCCCTTTTCACGGCGTCTTTAATCTGCGAAATAATAGAGTAAGTCGGGTGAAAAGAGGAGTATGGGTCTTGATAAATCTGCGCCGTTTTTTTGCGTAAAATAACGCCTCCGTTTGGCTGTAAATTGCCGCAGATAAGCTCAAAAAGCGTACTTTTGCCCGAACCGCTCGGTCCAAGCAGGCAGACAAATTCGCCCTTTTTTACGGTAAGCGAAAAATTTTTATACAAAGGCGCGGCGTTTGAATACGAAAATGTGAGATTTTTTATATCCAAAATCGTATCTGCGGGCAAATTGGCGTTAATATTTTTAGTTTGCCGCATCATTATTATCCATCAATTGTGTAATTTTTTGCGCTTAAAATGAGAAAAATCCCGCTCATGAACGAATCTGACCCTCGCCGTAAACTTTATATTTGTATGTCGTAAGCTCGTTTATACCCATGGGACCTCTTGCGTGAAGTCTGTTTGTGCTTATCCCGACTTCCGCGCCAAATCCGAACTCTCCGCCGTCCGTGAAGCGGCTTGAAGCGTTCAGATAAACGCATGCCGCGTCAATATCCTGCATAAATTTTTCCGCTTTTGTGTAATTTTCGGTAATTATCGCCTCAGAGTGCAAAGAGCCGTATTTTGTTATATGTTCTATCGCCTCTTCCAAACCGTTTACTATTTTTATGGATAAAATATTGTCAAGATATTCACGCCCGTAATCATCTTGCGCCGCATGTTTGACTTTGATGATTTTGGCGGTGTTTTCGCAGCCTCTAAGTTCGGTATTTGTCTTTGTGAACGCAAGATAAAGTTCGGGCAATACGCGCTGTGCTATATCTTTGTGTATCAAAAGCGTTTCAAGAGCGTTGCATGCGCTTGGTTTGCTGCATTTGGCGTTTACGGCGATATTTACCGCTTTTATCAAATCCGCCTCGCTGTCTATATATGTATGGCATACGCCTTTGTCATGTTTTATCACGGGAATAGATGAATTTTCCGTTACAAATTTTATCAGCGATTCCCCGCCGCGCGGTACTATCACATCTACATATTTATCCATTTTGATAAACTGCGCTACGCCCTGCCTTGAAGAGTCGGGCAGTAAAGAGACGGCTTCAATTGGGAGATTGAATTTTTGCAAAGTTTTTTGCAGTGCGGCTACTATGGCTTTATTGCTTCTTTCAGCTTCTTTGCCGCCCTTTAAAACGCATATATTTCCACTTTTGAAGCAAAGAGCCGCAGTGTCGCTCGTAACATTCGGGCGGCTTTCGTATATAATGCCTACTACGCCTATGGGTACGGCTACTTTTTCTATTTTAAGTCCGTTAGGCACGACCCAGCCGTCTAAAATTCTTCCAATCGGGTCTCTTAGCGCGGCTATCTCCTCTACGGCTTTTGCCATATCTTCCACGCGTTTTTCGTTTAATGTCAATCTCTCTTTTAGCGGGTAGTTTAGGTTATTTTCTTCAGCCTGCTTCAAATCAAGCTCGTTAGCCTCTATAATACTCGGCGCAAAATCTCTTATCGCTTTTGCAAATTCCGATAAAACAGCCGTTTTGAAAGACGGTTTCAAATTTGCTATCGCTCTTGCCGCTTTTTTGGCTTTTATGAGAAATTGTTCCATGTGAAATCCTTAAAAATAAAATAGCAAATAATTGTAACCACTTTTGCCTTTTATGCGGTTTATATGCCGCCCTTACAAAATCAATACAAAAAAGCCTTATTTAACATTGCTTGCGTTAAAATAAAGGCTTATTTTTTAGATTTTTGAAGGTAATACATAAAATGCGCAAACCACTTTTGATTGAGATTGGCGTAGAGGAACTGCCCGCTATCCCTTTTTTGAAGGAATTTCCAAACATAAAGCCCAAATGGAACGCTATTTTGGAGCTTAACGAACTTAAAAGCGATTTTGAGTTTTTTTATACGCCCCGCCGTCTTGTTTTGTGGCATAAAGAGTTTTTGATTAAACAGCCGAACCACTTTGAAGAGTTTTTCGGCGCGCCCGAAGAGAGCGCATTTATAGACGGCGAACCCACTGCTGCGGCGACAGGTTTTGCCAAAAAATGCGGCGTTGGCGTGAATGAGCTTGGACGCGCGCAAAAGGGCGGCAAAAGCGTTTTGTACTACAAAAAAGATATTGAAGGACAGGAGAGTAAAGAGTTAATCAGCGAGATGCTGAATAATTTTTTAAAGTCTCTAAATTTCGGCAAATCCATGAGATGGGGTAATTGTGCGGATAGTTTCATAAGACCTGTGCGATGGGTAACCGTCATGTTCGGCAGCGAAGCTTTGCAGATAGAAGTTTTCGGCGTCAAATCAAACAGTTTCACATATCCGCACCGCTCTTTGACATCAAACAAATTTACATTCAGCACGCCTGAAAACTATTTTGAAGAGTTGAAGCGCGGCTTTATCGTGCTTTCGCAGGACGAGCGCAGAGAAAAAATCCTTTCACAGATAGAGGCTATGGAAGCGATAAATGACGTAATCATAGAGCGAGATGCGAAACTGCTCAATGAAGTTGTGGCGATAACGGAGCATCCGACTGTTTTGATGGGAAATTTTGACGAACTCTTTTTGAAACTGCCGCCTGAGGTTATCATAACTTCCATGAAAGAGAATCAACGCTATTTTCCCGTTTTTGAAAACGATAAATTGAGCAGCCACTTTGTAGTCGCTTCAAATGCCGTCAGCAACGACTATATTTTGATAATCAAAGGAAACGAAAAAGTTTTGCATGCAAGGCTTAGCGACGCGCTCTTTTTTTATGAAAATGATTTGAAAAAGGGCTTGCAGACCGAAGGGTTAAAATCAATAGTTTATATAGAAGGTTTGGGTTCGCTTTATGATAAAACATGCCGAGAAGAGCGCATAGGCGCGTATCTGGCAAATGCCAACAAAAAGGCGTTTTTTGCGCTAAGAGAGGATTTGGGCGAAGATGAGCTTGGCGCGCTTTTGAGCAGGACGCTGATTTTGGCGAAGGCTGATCTGCTTAGCGAAATGGTGGGCGAATTTCCCGAATTGCAGGGCATTATAGGATATTATTACGCTTTGGAGGCTAAAGAGGATAAAATGTTGGCGTTGGCTTTGAAAGAGCAGTATTTGCCAAACAGCGAAGAGAGCGCGCTTCCAACGACTCTTTTTAGCGCGGTCGTCTCTCTTAGCAATAAGATAGATTCTCTCATGTCTCTTTTTAGCATAGGCAAAATCCCTACAGGCACAAAAGATCCGTTTGCTTTGCGCAGAGCGGTAAACGGCGTGATAAAAATAGTCTTGAAATACAATTTGAAATTTAACATAAGAACCGTTTTTGGAGAGCTTGGCGCGCTTTATGCGCCTTTTGATATATTGCAGCTTGAAAGCTTTTTTATAGAGAGGCTTTATCAACTGTTTGACAAAGTCAATCCTTCCATTATAACCGCCGTTATTGAAGGCGGCGAGAGAGATATAGTGAAAATCGCTAAAAAGATAGACGCGCTTAAAAATATCTCTCAGGAGGAGAGTTTTAAAGAGGTTTTCTCAACATTTAAAAGAGTTGCAAATATTATAAAAGATATAAATTGCGACACCGAACATACCGTTTATGAAGTGCTTTTGCAAGATGACGCCGAAAAGGCGCTTTTTGAAGCGTATGTCAAGACGGCGGGCAGAGAGTACGCGAGTTTTGACGAGCAGTTAAGAGCGCTTTTTGCTTTAAAACCTTTTATAGACGCATTTTTTGACAATGTCATGGTAAATGTTGAAGACCAAAAAATCAAGCAAAACCGTCTGAATATCATAGCTTCCATTTATAAAGCGTTCAAATCCATCGCGGATATTAAAGAGATTAGCGTCTGAAATTTAAAAGAACAGCGATGCGCAAAATAATACAATTAATCATATTTGCGGCGGCAATCTGCTTTTTAGACGGCTGCATGGGCAAAATAAAACCGTTTAGCCTTAATAACCAGTGGGGATATATGAACGATAACGGCGAAGTTGTCATAGAGCCGCAGTTTGAAAATGCCTTTGCATTTGCGGACGGCTTTGCGGTCGTCAAAAAAGAGGGCAAATACGGGTTTATAAACCGCAAGGGAAAGTTTGCGCTTCCTTTACCTTTTGATTATATCGGCAGTTTTTCGCAAAGCGGCTTTGCGGCGTTCAAGCAAGGCAATAAATACGGAATCGTAGATACCAAAGGCGATATTGTCGTAAATGCGGAGTTTGACTTTGTCGGGATTTTTGCGCAAAACGGCTTAGCGGCATTCCAAAAAGAGGGCAAATACGGATATATAAACGCCGCAGGAGATATCGTCATAGAGCCGCGATTCGCAGCCGCCGACCTTTTTACCAAGAACGGTCTTGCACGCGTGGGCGTGGATGATGAAAAAGGCTGGATGAAGGATGGTTTTATTAACTCTTTGGGCAGATTTGTGATTGCGCCGCAGTTTGATTTCGCTTTCTCTTTTTCAGATGACGGCTTGGCGAAAGTAAAAAAAGGCAGAGATTGGGGTTATATCAACGAAAAGGGCGAATTTGTGTTTTTGACGGATACGATTTGCGGCGTTGATGTATTGAAAAATCCGCAAGGCGAGATAACATATCCGAAAAAAAGCGCCGAAGAGATTTGCGCCGAAGCAAAAAGCAATTAATCCGCCGCGTTTTATGCGCGGCAAGCCTCTTTTGGAGCGCGGATTAAATCTGCCCATTTTATGCAAACGCAATGCGCCGCGGCTTGGTTTAACAGGCGGTTTGACGGGTTCATTTGCGCAAGAGCGGTACAAAGCATGCGCGGCTTAAACCTAAACATACATTAATCTGCCGTACTTGAAAGCTTCCATGAAAGCAAAACGCCTCTTTTGCTATTCTCACGCCTCCTTATATTGTTTCTGCGACTGAACGACAAGCGAAACACATGTGTTTATTATGTCATTCCATCGTCCCCTTCCGTTATTTTCACAACACATGCAAAACTTATGCGCCATTATGTCATTCCCGCGACTGAACGACAAGCGAAGCGCATATCGCGAGGGAAGGCGTGAATCCGCCCCCCCCCTTTCGTCATTCCCACGCCCCACTATGTCATTCCCGCGCAGGCGGGAATCCAAACTAATAAATAAAAATTATTTCATCTTATTATTGGTAATGCTTTTTTGTTGTAATAATATAGATTCCCGCCTTCGCGGGAATGACATAAGGAGGTGCGGGAATGACGGAGAGAAAGCATGGGAATGACATAAGGTGATATAAGAATGCGGGCGCTTGTATATTTACTGTCGCGCTGTACGGGTGCGGGAATGATATAGAGAGGTAATTCCCGCGCCCATTATGTCATTCCATTGTCTCCCTCCGTCATTCCTGCGACCAACGACAAGCGAAACGCATATCGTGAGGGAAGGCAAGAATCCACCCCTTCCGTCATTCCCGCGCCACTTTTCGTCATTCCCGCGACTGAACGACAAATAAAATACATGAGCCTACCCTCCGTCATTCCCGCGCAGGCGGGAATCCAAACTAATAACTCTAAAATATAAAAATATGAAAGAAAATAAAAGAGAGTTATAAAATATCAATTCTTTTCATATTCTCTTTGTTTGTAAAATTCTTTTTAGATTCCCGCATTCCTCGCAAATATCGTTTTCTGCGAAAACTTTTTGCTCGCGCGGGAATGACGGAGAGGGATAATTCTCACGCCCCACTATGTCATTCCCGCGCCCCACTATGTCATTCCCGCGCAGGCGGGAATCTAAACTAATAAATAAAAATTATTTCATCTTATTATTGGTAATGCTTTTTTGTTGTAATAATATAGATTCCCGTTTTCACGGGAATGACGGA
>JAITAB010000062.1 GCA_031284315.1 Campylobacteraceae bacterium | reverse complement strand
TTTATAAGGCACAATAGTCGTCCAAGCGGCGCATTTATTACGGCTGAAATTAGCGGCGATAAGCAGATAACATGCAATTGCGCTACCAAAAATAACATTAAAAATTAAAGAGTGTTTATAGCCAAAAGTGCAGATGTTATCGGCGAAGTTGAATTGGGAGACGACAGTTCCGTGTGGTTTAAAGCTGTGATAAGAGGCGATGTTCACAGTATAGCGATAGGCGCACGCACGAGCATATAAGACGGTGCGGTTATACATGTTACGCATTATAAACTTGCCGACAGAAGCGACGGACATTGTACGATTATCGGCGATGATGTAACTGTCGGGCATGGCGCTATTTTGCACGGCTGCAAGATAGGAAATGCCTGCCTTGTCGGCATGGGCGCTATCGTGCTTGACGGTGCGGTTATAGGAGAGCAGTCTATCGTGGGCGCTGGCTCTTTGATAACGCAAGGCAAAGTTTTCCCGCCGCGCTCTCTTATCATAGGCTCTCCTGCGCGCGACATAAGAACATTAAGCGATGAAGAGGTAAAAGAGTTGTACGCTTCCGCCGTGCGATATGTGGGGCTTAAAGACAAATATTTGAAAATGGATTGATTAATTGCTTGAAAAATCTTTGACAAATATATTTTGAGGCTTTTTGCAATTGCATGAAGCCATGCAAGCGAAATTTATCATTGCAAACCGTTGCAATCCAAGAGATAAAAATCCTCAGTCATTTCATCGCCGCATGCGAAGTGTATGCGCCCTTTTTTCGTCATTCCATTGTCCCATTCCGTCATTCCCACGACCGAACGACAAGTTTTCGCAGAAAACGCATATCGTGAGGGAAGGCGGGAATCCAAACTAATAAATAAAAATTATTTCATCTTATTATTGGTAATGCTTTTTTGTTGTAATAATATAGATTCCCGTTTTCACGGGAATGACGGAGAGAGGTAATTCCCACAATATAACGACAAGCGAAATACATGCACCCCATTTCGTCATTCCCGCGCAGGCGGGAATCCAAACTAATAACTTTAAAGCATAAAAATGTGAAAAAAAATAAAAGAGAGTTATAAAATGTCAATTCTTTCATATTGTTTTTGGATTCCCGTTTTCACGGGAATGACATAGAGAGGTAATTTCTACGATATAACGACAAGCGAAATAAGCACCCCATTTCGTCATTCCCGCGCGAGCAAAAAGTTTTCGCAGAAAACGCATATCGTGAGGGAAGGCGGGAATGACGAAGAGGTTGCAGACAATTCAGAAATTTGGAGTTGAATTACTCAACTCCAAATTGGTATTTTCCAATGACAACTCTTAAAAAAGAGAAGTCAAAGATATAAATTTAACTCCAAACTGTTTTCAGATATTTTTACAACTCCTGCCAATATAGATACGGCAAATTGTTATTTTTACCTGTTTTCCATTGCCATGGGCTTGTATCGTTATCTCCGAAAGACCAGCCTAAGCCTGTTTCGTAAGTTGATTGCGTTTTTAGCTGGGTTTCTGATTTGCTTGTGCCATGATGAGCCTCGCTGTTTTCGTCCGTGAAAGTTCCACTCATACTTTCCAATGCGAAATTATTTGATATCGTATTGCTACTGTCTTCAATATAGCCGATTATACGATTTACTTCTACGCTTCCATAAACGGAATGATTTATCGCGGCATTGTTGGTTATACTGCTGCCGGATAAAATACCTCCCGCAATACCGCCGACAAACTCAACGCCGCTAATATTTCCTGCTGCATAAGCGTTTGATATATTACTCCCTGTAACATATCCCGCTATGCCGCCCGCATACAAATGACTGCCGCCGATATTTCCTGTGGAATAACTGTCGGTTATACTGCTAAGCTCGCTGTGCCCGGCTATACCGCCTACGCTGTCTTCGCCGCCATTGACATTTCCCGTTGAATAAGAGTTAGCTATACTGCCCTCTTCTATAAAACCAACTATACCGCCAGTCCAATGATGATCGCTGATGACATTTCCCGTTGTATAAGAGTTTATTATAACGCTTTCATAACCATATCCCGCAATACCGCCGACATAATAATCTCCATTGATATTTACCGTTGAGTAAGAATTTGAGACATTAGCGTATTGAATATATCCCGCAATACCGCCGACATACTCATTACCGCTGATATTTCCTGCGGAGTAAGAGTCTGAGATGATAGCGTTATTATAAACTCTTCCCACAATGCCGCCGACATCGTATTCTCCGCTGATATTTCCAATTGAGTAAGAGTTTGAGATATTGGAGTAATCAGCACATCCGGCTATACCGCCGACATTATCATATCCATTAATATTTATGATTGAGTAAGAGTTTGAGATATTGGAGTAACTAATACATCCTGCAATACCTCCAACAATTCCGCCATTGATATTTCCGGTTGAGTAACTGTCAGAAATAACGCTTTCTGTAATATATCCCGCGATACCGCCTATGCTGGTATCACTACCTTTTACTTCTTTGCCTTCCGCTATTTCTATGCCGAGATTTTTGATTTGAGCATTTCTGATATAACCAAAAAATCCAATATCGCTTTCATACAGTCTATCTATCCAAAGATTGGTTATCTTGTATCCGTTGCCGTTAAGAATACCTGTAAAAGAAGTGCAATAATCGCCTATCGGCTCCCACCCTTCAACGCTATCAAAGCCTGCCTCTGTTTCATCAAGGTTTATATCATTCATGAGGATATATTTGCCAGAGAGATTGTTTCTTATGCCATTAAGCTCTGTTTGGCCGCTTATCTCTATGACATTTGGACTTGCATAAAGATTTACGCTTGCGGTTAAGTTATAATTGTTTGATACGGGAGAAGTTTCGTTTGCTTCATACCATGTGCTACTTGGCAGAGTAACTATACCCGTTTCGCTAAATGCAAGAGTATGGTCTATATCCAAGTTTTCATCATAAAATTTGATAACATAAGACGGAGAATTATTTCCATTATTTGACGAACCGCCTCCGCAGCCGATTAAGAAAAAACTCACTGCCAAAAAAGAAAATAACAGCTTTAAAGCCAAACTATTTGTTTTGCATTTCATGTTAAACCTCTTTTGAGAAATTTAATTATTATATCAAATTTTGTAGAAAAGAAGCTGTTTTTGCATAATGGTTTTTAAATTATCAATGGTTTATACGTTTGCATTTCATGGAAGTGAAAATATAGATTGCCGCGCTCTCGCAATGACAACCGTTTATATCATACCCGCACCCCTCTATATCATTCCCGCGACCGAACGACAAGCAAAACACATGCGCCCTTTTTCGTCATTCCCGCGCAGGCGGGAATCCAAACTAATAACTTTAAAGCATGAAAGAAAATAAAAGAAAGTTATAAAATGTCAATTCTTTTCATACCGTCTTTGTTTGCAAGTATTCTTTTTGGATTCCCGCCTACGCGGGAATGACGAAAAAGGGCGCGGGAATGAGGGAGGAGGCGTTTTGGATTCCAACATTCCCTCACGATATGCGCTTACTTCGTAAGCTTGTCGTTCGGTCGCGGGAATGACATAAAGAGGCATGGGAATGAGGGAAAAGTATATGTTATTCGCTTGTCATGCGAAAATGATGAAACAATTGATATTAGAAGTATTCATAACATAAAGCGCGACATTTCGTCATTGCGAACATAAGCGCGGCAATATAAAAAACGTTTTCCATTATTCCTATAATTTGCGAAAAATACATGCGCCCTTTTTTCGTAATTCTCGTGATAGAGCGACAGCAAAACGCATGGCGCTCCTTTTCATTATTCCCGCACCCCACTATGTCATTCTCGTCCCCCTTTCCGTCATTCCCGTGAAAACGGGAATCTAAATTTTTATATATCTATGCATGGAATAGATTCCCGCCTGCGCGGGAATGACGAAAAGGAGTGCGGGAATGACGGAGAGAAGGTGCGGGAATGGCGGAAAAAGAGGTACGGGAATTACAAAATGGGGCGCAAAAATGACATAATGAATTACAGGAATGACGAAAGGGCTAATTATTGCATTTCGCATGGGACATGGAAAAGAACAGAAGGTATTTTTTCTGTATTGCCGCGTTGTGAGCGCAATGATGGAAAAAATTTTACCGTTTGCCGCCGCCGTTTTTTTTGCGCTCTCTTGCAAACTAACTCTCTTTAAAATATAAATTTTTAAGTGCTTATTGGCTAAAATTGACTTTTCATTACTACTGCTAAAAAAGGAATCACAACATGCGAGGCTATAAAGTTTTTGCAGGAACGGCTAATCTTGAATTTGCCAAACAGGTGGCGAAAAACCTCTCTCTTCCGCTCTCGGACGCACAGGTGCATACTTTCAGCGACGGCGAAATAAGCGTTCAAATCAGCGAAAGCGTCAGAGGCAAGGATATATTTATCATACAGTCCACATGTTCCCCCGCAAATGACAATCTCATGGAACTTCTCATATTAACGGACGCGCTTAGAAGAAGCTCCGCCAGTTCAATCACTGCCGTAATTCCGTATTTCGGTTATGCAAGACAAGATAGAAAGGCGGCTCCAAGAGTTCCGATTACCGCGAAACTTATCGCAAACATGCTGCAAGCCGCCGGTATAAACCGCGTAGTAACGATAGATTTGCATGCGGGTCAAATACAGGGCTTTTTTGATATTCCTGTGGACAATCTTTACGGTTCGGTCGTTTTTTATAATTATGTCGCGCATAAAGACTTTAAAAATCTTGTCGTGGCAAGCCCCGATATAGGCGGTGTCGCGAGAGCAAGAGCGTTTGCGAAAAAATTAAATGTGGATATGGTCATCGTGGACAAACGCCGTGAAAAAGCGAATGAATCGGAAGTGATGAATATCATCGGCGAAGTTGAAGGCAAAAATATCATTTTGGTGGACGATATCATAGACACGGCGGGCACGATAGTAAAAGCCGCCGCCGCGCTGAAAGAAAAAGGAGCCGTAAGCGTTATGGCGTGTTGTACTCACGCGGTATTGTCGGGAGCCGCTTATGAGAAGCTAAAAAGTAATGCGCTTGACGAACTTGTGGTAACGGATACTATCCCGCTAAAAAATGAAAATCCAAAGATAAAAGTCCTTTCTGTCGCGCCTTTGTTTGCTGAAGTTATCAGAAGAGTTTACCATGACGAGAGCGTAAACGGACTGTTTTTTTAAGTTAAAACATGCAAAAAAATATCAGAAATTTTTCCATCATAGCTCATATTGACCATGGGAAAAGCACATTAGCCGACAGACTTATACAAGAGTGCGGCGCGGTGAGCCAAAGAGAGATGCACTCCCAGATAATGGATACTATGGATATAGAAAAAGAGCGCGGCATAACTATAAAAGCCCAAAGCGTGCATCTAAATTATGTAAGAGACGGCGTTAATTATACGCTAAACCTTATAGATACTCCTGGACATGTGGACTTTTCTTACGAGGTAAGCCGCTCGTTGGCGTCGTCTGAGGGCGCACTTTTGGTAGTGGACGCTTCGCAGGGCGTTGAAGCGCAGACGATAGCAAATGTTTATATAGCTTTTGAAAATAATTTGGAACTTATTCCCGTTATAAATAAAATAGACCTTCCTGCCGCCGACCCCAAGCGCGTCAAAAATGAGATAGAGCATGTCATAGGGCTTGACTGCTCGGATGCTATTGAAGTAAGCGCGAAAACGGGCTTTGGCATAAAAGAATTATTGGATGCTATCATAGATAAAATTCCACCTCCAAGCGGCGATAAAAACGCGCCGACAAAAGCGCTGATTTACGACAGCTGGTTTGACAATTATCTGGGGGCGTTGGCTCTTGTTAGGGTATATGACGGCTTTATCAAAAAAGGACAAGAGATACTTGTTATGGGTACAAACAAAAAACACGAAGTTTTGGGACTGATGTACCCGCATCCTCTAAATCCCGTAAAAACGCAGATGATAAAAACGGGAGAAATCGGCATTGTCGTTTTAGGATTGAAAAATGTAAGCGATGTGAAAGTGGGAGATACTGTAACGGATGCGAAAAATCCCGCAAAAGAGGCTGTGCATGGTTTCAAAGAGGCAAAACCTTTTGTGTTTGCGGGATTGTATCCGATAGAAACGGATAGATTTGAAGACATGCGGGATGCACTTGAAAAGTTAAAATTAAATGATGCAAGCATCAGTTACGAGCCTGAAACTTCCGCCGCTTTGGGGTTTGGCTTTCGTGTGGGATTTTTGGGGCTTTTGCACATGGATGTGGTGAAAGAGAGGCTGGAGAGAGAGTTTGATTTGGATTTGATAGCTACCGCGCCGACCGTTACATACAAAGTCAAAAAAACGGACGGCTTTGCGATATCTATCCAAAACCCCAGCGAACTTCCGCCGGTAAATGAGATAAGCGTCATTGAAGAGCCTTATGTCAAAGCTACCGTTATTACTCCGAGCGAATTTTTGGGCAATATCATAACCCTTATAAATAATAAGCGCGGCATTCAGACAAAGATGGATTATTTGAATGAAACGCGCGTGCTATTGGAATATGACATTCCCATGAACGAAATAGTCATGGACTTTTACGACAAACTCAAATCTGCCACAAAAGGATACGCCAGCTTTGATTATGAGCCGTCAAGCTACCGCGCGGGCAATCTTGTCAAACTTGACGTAAGAGTTGCGGGAGAAATTGTGGACGCGCTTTCCATCATCGTTTCAAACGACAAGGCGCAAAGCAAGGGCAGAGAGTTTGTAAACGCCATGAAAGAGATAGTGCCGAGACAACTTTTTGAAGTTGCTATACAAGCCAGCATAGGCAATAAAATCATCGCGCGGGAAACAGTCAAATCAATGGGCAAAAATGTTACAGCTAAATGCTACGGCGGCGATATTACGCGCAAACGCAAACTTTTGGAAAAGCAAAAAGAGGGCAAAAAGCGCATGAAGGCAATAGGCAGAGTTCAACTTCCGCAAGAGGCGTTTTTGGCGGTTTTAAAGATTGATTGAGAGCCTTATATCGGCGGGTCTGGAATTTGCCATGCAGGTTTTACAATTTTAGTTACTAATAAAGCCCGATTTTGTTATTGAAGTATCGCGCGCCAATACTCGCAATGACGGATTGGTTTGGATTCCCGCTTTCGCGAGAATCACAAAAGAAAAATAGAAATGACGGAAGAAAGCGTGAGTGAAAATAATTTGGAAAATTTTATTTCACTCATGCATGCAGTTTAATCAAAACTCTTTTTAGCCAGACTTTCCGCGCCTTTTGTAAAAAACGATACGATTATCATCGTTAAAGCCGACAGCGGCAGCGCGAATATAAGCGCATCTATAAAGATGATTTTGCCGCTAAAAACAGAATCCACGCCGAATATCATTTTGCAAAATCCAAGCGCTTTTGCCTCTTGAAAATGTACAAACAAGAGCCAAAAGCTTGATGTTATGAGTCCTACAAGCATTGAAGCTATCGCGCCTGTTTTTGTGATTTTGCGCCAAAATATCGCGCCTGCATACGAAGGCAAAAACACGCTTGCGCAAAGAGCAAAAAAGATAGCCGTACTTCGCGCTATAATCGCGGGCTGTTTATCAAATATATAAGAGAGCGCCACAGCGCACAATATCATCACGACAACGCCTATGCGCGTTATAAACATGGAGCTTTTACCCGCTTTGAATATCTGTTCGTAAATATCGCGTCCTATCGCTGTACCCATAGTGTGAAACTGTGACGCGAGCGTACTCATTGCCGCTGAAATAAGCGCAAAAAGAAATATGAATGAAAACCATTTGGGCATCGCCATAGTGATAAAAAGAGGCATTACCTGCTCCACTCCGCCTGCGCTTTGCAGAGCGTTTCTGCCTTCGTTGTATTCGTAAAACCAGACATTTGTAAGCGCGCCGACAAGATATGTAAGCCCCATCACGCCGAATATAAAAATGCCGCCGATGAGAACGCCTCTGTTTAACTCCTGCTTGCTTTTGACGGTCATAAATCTCACAACAAGCTGAGGCTGCGCCAAAACGCCTATGCCCACGCCCAAAACAAGCGATGTTATCAAAAATAGCCAGCCGTCGCTTAAAAATATCGGCATTTTATTCCAACCTTCAAAACCCCAAATGGTTGATACTTTGAGCAAAAAGTTAGGCGAGCCTGCCTGAAAATCTCCAGTCTGAACGCTTTGAAGCGGTACGACCGTATTTTGCCATACTTCGTCAAATTTGCTAAGACTTGCCTCAAAGCCGCCTATAGCGTTAAACGCGAATATCACCAGCACCACGATAGCGACAAACATTATCGCTCCCTGCAAGGCGTCTGTAAGCATGACGCTTTTTAAACCGCCCGCGATAACATAAGCCGTGATAATGAGCGAAAATACAAGCAAGGAAAGATGATAATCAGCTCCAAAATATGAAGCGATAAAATGCGTGCCGCCGATGAGGACTGCTGCGGCGTAAAGCGGCATAAATACGGCTATGATTATTCCGCCGAAGAGTTGTATAAATTTTGAGTCAAACCGTTTGCCGAGAAATTCGGGAAATGTATGCGCGCCAAGTTTGATACCCATTTTGCGCGTCCTATCGCCGAAAACCACAAACGCTATAAAGATACCTACAAAAAGGTTTGCGAACGCCAGCCAAATCATGGAGCTTCCCAGCCACGCCGCCACGCCGCTAAATCCCACTATCGCCGAAGTTGAGATAAATGTTGCGCCGTAACTCAAAGACATTATCAAAGGGTGCGTATTGCGCCCAGCCAAAAGATAATCAGTGCTGTTTTTTGTACCTTTATAGCCCAAAAAACCGAGATAACCTATAACCGCCAAATAAATAATGATAAATATATTTTCCCATATTCCCATTTTACAAATCCTCGTTTATTTTTTGCTCTTCTTTTTCCCATTTTTGCGCAGATTTTAACTCTTCACCATCTTTATTCCATCGAAAAAGTCCGTAAGCTATGCACAAAAATAGCGCCGCCGCCGATAAATATATAGACAACTTCACCCCGAGGTCAAAATGTTCCATGTTAATTCCTTATTTGAAAATGTAAAATTGTTACGAAAAAATGATAAAAAGTTCTTTACATATTGGGTAAATTATGAGATTTTTGAGTTAAATACGCTAAAATCTTATTTTTATTTGACGAGTAAGGAGCGTTATGATTTGGTCAAAAGAAGAAACGCTGGCTAAGAGCGGGTTAAAAGCTCTCCAAAATGAACGCTTAAAAGAGATATTAGAGAGAGTTTACTATCTTGTGCCGTTTTACAGGAAAAAATTTGACGAATACGGCATTACGCCCGAAAGCGTAAAGTCTTTGAACGATTTGCAAAGACTGCCGTTTACGAAAAAACAGGATTTGCGCGATAACTATCCTTACGGAATGTTTGCCGTGCCTATGGGCGAGATAGTAAGGATACACAGTTCCAGCGGCACAACGGGCAAGCCTACGGTTGTCGGATATACGCAAAGCGATATGAATATTTGGGCGGAAGTGATGGCGCGCGCTTTTAGAATGGGCGGCGTTACATCTTCGGACATTATGCAAAACTCGCATGGATACGGACTTTTTACGGGAGGGCTTGGATTTCATGCGGCGGCTGAAAAAATGAAAGTCGCGGTTATCCCAAGCTCTACGGGATTTACTTCAAGACAACTTTTGCTCTTAAAGGATTTTGGAGCGACAGTACTAACTGCTACGCCCTCATTTGCTCTGCATTTAGCCGAAGCCGCCAAAAACGAAGGGTATGATATCAAAAGAGATTTTAAACTGCGCGCGGGATTTTTCGGCGCGGAGCCTACAAGTATCGGCATGAAGGACGAAATAGCAAAAGTATGGGGCATAGAGTATCATGAGATATACGGCATAAGCGAGATTATAGGTCCGGGCGTAGCTTGCAGCTGTAACCATTCAAGGCTTTTGCACTTTCAAGAAGACCATTTTTATCCAGAGATAATAGACCCCAAAACGCTTGAAGTTTTACCTGACGGCGAAAGAGGCGAACTTGTAGTTACGACTTTAACAAAACAGGCTCTGCCGCTTGTGCGCTACAGGACGGGAGATATTACCTCTATTACAAGGACGCCGTGCAAATGCGGGCGCACAACAGCACGGATAGAGAGCATAGCGGGCAGAAGCGACGATATGCTTTTGATAGGCGGGGTTAATGTATTTCCTTCGCAGATTGAACATGTGCTTTCTACGATAGAGGGCATCGCTTTGCATTATCAAATAATAGCAAAGAAAAAAGGCTATCTTGATAAACTTGAGATTGATATTGAAGTGGACGAGAGCGTCATGGTTGATGATATCGCAAAGCTTGAAAGCTTGAAAGCCGTCATATCAAAAGCTCTTTTAAACAACCTCTACATCAATGTTGACATTAAACTTGTCGCGCCCAAATCAATAGAGCGCAGCGAAGGCAAAGCCGTAAGAGTCATAGACGAAAGGGAAAAATAATGGCAGATTTTAACTATCTTGAACAACTCTCAATTTTTGTGGAAAACCGTTCTGGGGAGTTATACTCCATAACGGCTCTGCTGGAGCGGGAAAATATCTCGCTTTTGTCCATAGTCTTGTCAGACAGCAGCGAATTTGGCATTTTAAGACTACTGACGAAAAACGCCCAGCTTGCATGCCAGCTTCTAATCAAAAACGGTTTTATGGCGCAAAAAGCCAAAGTTATAGGCGTGCGCATCATCAATCAAGTAGGCAGTTTTAACCAAGTCGTGAAGATTTTGAACGAAGCGGGGATTGATATCCGTTATACATATACGGTCAATGAAAAAAACGACGGAATTTTCGTTTTTAAAGTTGATGACGACAAAATAGAAAAAGCCTCCTTACTGCTTGAACAAAACGGCGTAAAAACGGTAAACGAAAATGATTTATAGAGTTTTTTTACTTTTGGCGTGTCTATTTTGTCCGCTTTTTGCCGAAGAGTTTGAATCTTTTGTGAAATACAAAGTCGGTTACGGCATTTTTACTCTCGGCGAAGCTGAGGCGTATCTGAAAATATATGACAACGGCAGTTACAAAACAGAAGTATCGGCAAAAGCAAAAGGCTTGGCTTCCACGCTTTCGGGAAGCCGCGTAGAAAAATACGCAAGCAGCGGTTTGGTCGTTGAAAATATGCTTATTCCCTATCATTTTGAAAAAATATCCTCTCATGGCAGTACAAAACGGCATATTGAATATTTTTGGGATTATGAAAATGCGCAAATACTCATGGAAAGAGAGAGATGCAAAGACGGCGGCTGCGAATACTCCTCAGAAATTTTGAGCGATGACAAATACGCCTCAAACGATATTTTGACGCTTTATCACAATATCATGTTTGATTTAAACAAAACAGGCGCGAAAGAGATAAACGCTTCGGCTATCGGCTCAAAAAAGCCTGTCGTTATAATGATTCCCGAGGGAAAATGGCTGAAAACCGCGAAAAAAACTTTTGACGATAAAGAAGGCATATACCTTGTCGTGATACTCAATCAGGAGATTTTCACAAGCGACGAGGGGGAACTTTATGCAAATATTGACAGCGACAACACGGCTTCAAAGGCGGTTTTGAAAAAAACGATGCTTTTTGGAGATGTGTGGGGCGAACAGATAGAAAAAAAGATAACAGGCAAAAGAACAGCCAACAGCGCGAATAAAACTGCAAATGAGAGCGAAAAACAGCCTTAAACTATCGTCTGCAACTGTTTTTGCGCACCAATTAATCTCTCATGCCGTCATTTATCCAATCGTTAAAATTTTCATCTCTTATGTCTGCACAATAAATTATCTCATTTTTAGAGTAATATTCTTCACGAAACCAGTTTTTTGCTTCAGACTTTGCTTTTTTAAGTTCATCTATAAAATTTATATAGCTTGATTTTGAAAAAACAAGCCTTTCGCGAAAAATTCTCCAAGAATTTAAGGCTTTCTCCATCGAAGTAAAATCTTTTTCTCCGAGACTTGAGAGATTGGAAGCCTTCGCAACGGCTTCCCCTATCCATACCGTACGGTTTATACCTGTTCCTTTTCTGCCTGCTTTGACAACAAGTTCTTTAGCTGTGGACATGCCAATACCTGCTTTTACAGGCTGAAACCCATATTGATTTAAAAGCTTATTTAGCATATTCAGGTATGTATTGATGCAAAATGTTTTATTTGCGCATTGATATATGTCTGATTTGTAAGGAGTAGTATATACGGCATAAACGCAATCGCCTCTTATACCGATTTCTCTTAAATTATCATCATCTCTAAGTATCTCTATAATCTCCGATGCAAAGCATCTGACTATTTTTGAAATTTTTTCTTTATCACCGCTTGCAAACAGTGATGACGAATCCCTCATGTCCACAAAGATAGCCGTTACCCAGCCATAATGTCCGTTATCGTAAGTGAATGCGTCATCTTTTGGTATTTTATCGTTTTCTATTATCTCCATTTTGTTTTTGAGAATTTCAAGAACTCTTTTTTTGCCTTCTTTGTAGTCATACTTTGTATTTGCTCTAATATTTTTCTCTACTGGTATTAATAAATCTGCTAAACAAGTCAATTTCTTATCCACCATAAGCTCCTATTTTTAAAGTAATTCTTAGCATAAAACCATACCAATCCCCCATAAAATCATAAATACGATAAATCCTCTAATTGAAATTATCAAACCGCTTTTATAATATTTGTATTTTTCATCGGCTATTTTTGAATTGATATAAATTTGAGAAATTAAGTCGTTAAGAAACTCATCGTTACTACTTGATAATAGCTGCTTTTTGTATTGTTTATACGGTAATTTTGCGATATGTTCAAAAAATATTTTTGAATCTGTATCCAATCCATCTTCTTTATATGTATCGGTACGCGGCTGTAAAACTTTTATCATTTTATAAATTCCAAAAGAAAAAGCCAATATGCCGCAGGCCAATAAAACTGTAAAAATAACTCCCGCAGCGCAATGTTTATCAATAAGCGCGCTAACGATATTTTTTATATTTTCTACGCCGTCATTTGTAAAAATAATAGTCAAAATAACGCCGTAAAACGCGAAACTGACAGCTACTTTATTATCGCAATTTCTGATAAAACCGATAACTCTGTCTAACATTCCAAACAGTTCGTTTTTTTGTAATTTAGCCATAAATTTACCCAAATCCTTTCACAATTATTTAAATTACCCGTAAACTTCGCCGTATGACGGATTATAACACTTTATTTTAAAATTTCAACACAGCCGCATATTGCTTTTACTGAATATATCGTTATTTTCTCAACTCATCGGTTTTTTGCCAAATTGCAAAGAGTTTTAGCCATGTATGTGCAAATCCTGAATTTTCTGCTATAATATCCGCTTTATTTTAGTATCTTGCGTATTTTGAGCCATCTATATTTGTCTAAGCGGGCAAGCGGACGGCTTCAATGCTGCTTCTTGGCTTGAAAACTAAACTTTAAACATAAAAATTATTAGGACGAATAGATGGAAGATTTTGAAAATTTTGGATTGCACGAACAAGTGCTGCGCGCTGTAAAAGAGGCTGGATTTAAAGAACCAAGCCCGATACAACGGGAAATAATACCTGTCATTTTGAGCGGACGCGATGTTGTGGGACAAGCTCAAACGGGCACGGGCAAAACGGCGGCTTTTTCTCTGCCTTCGCTTAGCATGATAGACGCCGCGCAAAAAGGCGTGCAGATTTTGGTCATAACGCCGACACGCGAGTTGGCTACGCAGATAAGCGATGAAATGTACACCTTCGGGCGTTTCAGAAATATACACACGGTAACGGTTTACGGCGGCAGTTCGTATTCGCGCCAGCTAAAACTCATAGAGCAAGGTTCAAATGTAGTCGTAGCAACGCCCGGCAGGCTTTTAGACCTGCTTAAAAGCAACAAATTATACGGTTTTGAGCCGAAAATAGTTATCCTTGACGAAGCGGACGAAATGCTTGATATGGGCTTTTTGGAAGATATAGAAGCGATATTTGCGCGTATCCCCAAAGTTCGCCAAACGATGCTTTTATCGGCCACGATGCCTGAACCCATCAAAGCTTTGGCAAAAAGGATACTGAATAACCCCGCTTTTGTCAGCGTAACGCCGCAAAATGCCACGACCAACACAGACATAGAACAGCAGTATTACATCATAGAAGAATATGAGCGCGATGACGCCATTATAAGGCTTTTGGATGCGTTAGATCCGACTAAGGCG
>JAITAB010000059.1 GCA_031284315.1 Campylobacteraceae bacterium | reverse complement strand
CAATAGAAAGCGAGCCGTTCATTTTGAACGATATGTCAAGTAATTTATTGCCATTATTGGAAATAACAAGTTTTTTACATTCAAACACTATTTTCTCTCCAAAAACGGCAGCAATTTTTCAAGGCTAAGCCCCATCGCGGTACTTTCAAATCCGACCGATTTTTTGATATACGGCTTACAAAAACCCTCTACCATGCACGCTCCGGCTTTGCCCTGCCATTCGCCGCTTTCAAGATAAGCTTCCAAACCGCCGCTTTTAAATTCGCCAAATTCATACAAAGTCTGCGACAAATCAGTAAATTCCAGCTCCAAACTTTTATATATCATGCAAGTGATAATTGAAATGCTGCTATTACTTTGCAAATAGAGCATTTCACGCGCTTCATTTATATCCCGCGCTTTGCCAAGAAGCCTGCCATGAGCAGCCACAACGGTATCGGCAACAAGAAACGGCATGTCAAAAGAATATATTTCAAGATATCGCGCAGCTTTGCATTTTGCAATTTTATATACAAAATCGTACGCATTTTTATCTTTTACCGCGCTCTCGTCAAAATCTACCGCTCTGCGGACAAACGCTATTTTGGCATTTTCCAAAATCTTTGCCCTCGTGAAAGAGGAAGATCCTAAAGCTATCATGTAAATCTTCTCCATGAGAGCGCAAGTTTTTGCAAAATTATCATAAAAATCCTCTCATGAGCGCAATTGCGCGGCAAAATCGGCAATCCTGCGCCTGTCTTGAACGCATGCACAGTAAAATAAAAGCGGCTGTTTTCGCTCAACTTTTATCCGCTTCAAGTATTGATGCGGCATATTTCAACGCCGCCGCTTTTGCCTCTTCTATTTTGGAAGCGTCTTTGCCGCCAGCCTGCGCAAAATCGTCCCGTCCGCCGCCGCCGCCGCCCACAATAGACGCTATCTCTTTTATCCATGCGCCGGCTTTCACAGCGTTATTTTTTGAGCCTGCCGCAATTGTTACCCTGCCGTCGTCTGCTTGAAAAAGCAAAACCGCAACTTTGGCTTTTTGATTTTTAATCTCGTCAATGCGCCCCTTTATGTCGCCCGCTTTGATTTCGTCCACGATAACTTCAATGCCGCCGATAACTACGCTTTGGATATCTTTGCCGATATTTGATTCGAGCGAATTTATTTTGCCCTTCAACTCTTTTATTTCACTTTTTAATCTCTCAACGCCCGTCAGCGCGTCTTTGTTTTTGACCTCTTCTCTTATCTTGCCAAGCTCGTTTCTCCATGTTCGCGCCAACTCCAAAGCCGCATTTGCGCACACCGCTTCTATTCTTCTTACTCCAGCGCTCACACCGCTCTCTTTTGTGATAAAAAAACTTCCGATGACGCCCGTGTTTTCCACATGTATGCCGCCGCAAAATTCAATACTCACATCGCCGAATTTCACCACGCGTACAACATGTCCGTATTTTTCGCCGAACAGGGCTATCGCGCCGCTTTTTTTGGCATCTTCCATGCTCATCTCTTTTGTAATGTTTGGTATGTTTTTTAATATTGCATTATTTACAAAATCCTCTACCGCGCGAAACTCCTGCGTACTTAACGCTTTTGGGTGCGAAAAGTCAAATCTAAGCCTTTTATCCTCCACTAAAGAACCCGCCTGCGCTACATGTCCGCCAAGTACGGCTCTTAACGCGCTGTGCAAAAGATGCGTAGCCGAATGGTGTTTTGCCGTCTCCGCTCTTTTGCTATCCACTATACACTCGACCATTTCTCCGCTTTTTAACTGTGTTTCGGTCTTTATCTGTATGAGGTTTAAATCAAAAAACTTTTGCGTATCCAAAACTTTAGCCCTGAGCGCAAGTTCGCCGCTGTCTCCGCATTGTCCGCCGCTTTGCGCATAAAACGGCGTAATATCCAAAAACGCCCAGCCGCTCGATTGCGCATCTAATTTTTCCACTCTTTTGAAATTATCGTCTAAAAGCGCCAAAATTTTAGACGAAGATTTTGTATTTTCATATCCTATAAATTTATTTACGCCGAAACTGTCCAAAAGTTCCTTAAAATCTCCATGCACCGCTTTATCGCCGCTGCCTTTCCATGAAGCTTTGGCACGCTGTTTTTGTTCATTCATCAATTCATCAAATCTCTTCACGTCAACGCTTATACCCTTATCTCTTAACATATCCTGCGTCAAATCCAAAGGAAAGCCGAAAGTATCGTAAAGTTTAAAAGCGGTATCTGCGCTAAATTCGTTTTTTGCGCGTCCAAGCTCTTCTTCAAAAAGTTCCAGCCCCAAAGCGATAGTGGCAAAAAACCTCTCCTCTTCAAGAAAAATCTGCTGTTTTACCGCCTCTTTTTTCTCTGCCAGATAAGTATAATGCCTGCCCATCAAACCGCACAAAGTATCTATCAATTTGTACATGAAAGGCTCTTTTAAACCCAAAAGATACCCGTGTCTTACGGCTCTTCGCAAAATGCGCCTTAGCACATACCCCCTGCCCTCTTTGTCAAAATTAATGCCCTGCGACAGTAAAAACGCTACGGAACGAATATGGTCAGCTATGACTCTGTAACTCGCGCCGCTCAAACTCTCGTAAGGTTTGCCGCAAATTTTCGCAACTTCATTAATAAGCGGCATAAAAAGCGAACTTTCATAATTGTTAAATTTTTTCTCTTTTATCGCGGCAACTCTCTCAAGCCCCATGCCCGTATCAATGGAAGGCTTTGGAAGCGGCGTCAATTTGCCCTCAGCGCTTCTCTCATACTGCATGAAAACAAGATTCCAAATCTCCAAAAACCTATCGCCATCGCCTCCCATGTAATCTTCACTACCGCTAAAATGCTCCGCGCCCTGATCCACAAATATTTCGCTGCAAGGTCCGCAAGGTCCCGTATCGCCCATCTGCCAAAAATTATCCTTATCGCCAAAACGCAAAATCCGCTCTTTTGCCACATGTTTTGACCATATCTTTTCAGCTTCGTCATCGCTTTCATGTACCGTAACCCAAAGCTTCTCTTTCGGAAGTTTTAAAATTTCGGTTATAAACTCCCATGCATACGCAATAGCATCTTCCTTAAAATAATCCCCAAATGAAAAATTGCCGAGCATTTCAAAAAAAGTGTGATGTCTTGCGGTGTAGCCGACATTGTCAAGGTCGTTGTGTTTGCCGCCGGCTCTTATACATGTTTGACAACTTGCGGCACGCGGCGGATTAGGAGCTGAAATCTCTCCTGTAAAAATATTTTTAAAAGGCACCATGCCCGCATTTGTAAAAAGTAGCGTCTCATCTTCAGGAACCAAAGGCGCGCTTGGAGTTACTTTATGCCCTTTGCTTTCAAAAAATCTTAAAAATTCTTCTCTTATATCCATACTATACTTTTCCTAAACTCAAAAAAATGTTATATTTTATCTAAAAAGCTTTAAAATGATTTTACTTTTTCTGAATTTATCTGTTTTTATATTTTTTTTAGTACAATAAAACCACATTTTTAAAAACGGTAAGGTTCATCATGCCAAAAAAGATTTTGATTATTAACGGACATCCGAACATGGAGAGTTTAAATCACGCCGTCAGCGGTTTTTATGCAAAAGCGGCAGCGGAAAACAACGCTTCTGTGGAAATTATCAATATCGGCGAATTGAAATTTGACCCCAATCTTGCGTATGGATACAAAAAAGAGATAAAACTTGAAAAGTGTCTGCAAGATGCGGTTAAAAAGATAAAAGACGCCGAACATATCGTGTTTGTTTTTCCGCTTTGGTGGGGTTCGTATCCTGCGCTCATGAAAGGTTTTATAGATAGAGTTTTTCTGCCGAAAATAGCTTTTGATTATGACGATAAAGATAAAAGAATAGAACTTTTCAAAGGCAAAAGCGCAAGGATTATTATAACTATGGAACAGCCCGCATGGTATTACAGGCTTATAAGCCGTTCATGTACAACGGTACAGCTAAAACACATAACGCTGAATTTTTGCGGCATTAAAAATGTAAAAACAACATATTTCGGCAATATAGGAAACATGGACGGCAAAAGATATAAAAAAACGCTTGAAACAGTAAAGTCCGCGGCGCAAAAAGACGCATGTCGGTTAATTTATTGAGGCTTTTATATAAATATGCTAAAATGATATTTTAAAATTCGGATAAGCGGGAAAAGTATTATGTTTGACAATTTTTTAGGCAAAATCAAAGAGTTGGTACCTGCGAAAAAAGATGAAAAGAAAACGGAAATTTCGCGCGTAGCAAACGCTTTTTTTGAAAGACTTTTGGCATGGGCTGAGAGCGAAGGAATAGACGACCTCACTTATGATACGAGATTTAAATGTGAGCGAGGTATCCCGAGAGACAAACAAAAACTCCTTCTTTTGAGAGATGTGAATATTTCGCGTTCAAATATCGCGGAACTTCCGAAAGAACTTTTCTTTTTAGGGCTTATCATGTCGCTTAATGTCAGGGATAACAGACTGCAGATTTTGCCGCGCGAAATAAGCAACCTTAAAAATCTGAACTTTCTTGACGCTTCGCACAACGCCATAAGCGAACTGCCTTCCGAGCTTTGCTATCTGCCGCATCTGCGCGTAATCAGAATGGGTTCAAACAAATTGACATTTATACCAAACGATATAGGAAGCCTTGAAAATCTGGAATTTCTTGATTTGAACAACAATGAGATAAAAATGCTGCCTTCCGACATGTTCAAAGCCAAAAAAATAAAAATGCTCTCGCTGTGGAAAAATGCCCTGACGGAGCTTTCACACTATATCGGCGAACTTGAAAATCTAGAAGAGTTAAACATAGCGAACAACCTCATAGAAAAGCTTCCAAAAAGCATAAGATATTTGAAAAACCTCGTGAAAATGGACATTAGAAACAATAAACTCTATCTGCTGCCAAAAGAGATAGGAGAACTTGCAAGTTTAAAAGAGCTTGACGCGGGCAACGACCTGAATCTTCCAAATATCAACCAAATCATGCATTTGCCGCCGGAATTTGGCGCTCTGCAAAATCTCCAAAGCCTGAATCTGTGCAGTAATTCTCTGCTTGATTTACCAAATGAAATAGGCTTGCTCACGAACTTGACGAAACTAAATCTTGCGAATAACAAGATAGACATGCTGCCGTACTATATTGAAAATCTCATAAATTTAAGGGATTTGGATATAAGTGCAAACCGCTTGAAAAAACTTCCGCCGGAAATCATGAAATTGACGCTCACACGCCTTGACATTTCGGACAATCCCGAACTTGAACTTACCCCCGAACAGCAAGAGTGGCTAAAAACCATACAGATAGTGCGCGGCGGCATACAAAATCAAAGCGCGGATAAAACTCTCGCGGAAAGAATTGCCCAGCACATGGTGCAAAGCGAAATTCCCGCCGCGGCGCAAAATGTAGAAAAAATTGAAACTCCCGCGCCCGTTCAAGCAAATAAAATCGAAAATATTGCCGCGGCTCCTGCGCCAAAAATTGCCCAAGATGCAAATAAAGGCGTTGCCCAAAGCAAACCCGAAACTCCCGCGCCCGTTCAAGCAAATAAAATCGAAAATATTGCCGCGGCTGCTATTAAGCCCATAAATAAACCAGAAACTCCCGCGCCAAAAACCGCTCAAAGCGCCAACATATCGGCAAACACTGCCGAAAACAGCAAGCAGGCAGCCGCTCAAAATATAGTTACTATCGCGCAGGATGGTTTTAAGATTGAACTCAACAGGGACAACGATAAAATAACCGTCATACATACAACAGATAATGATGCCAAACTTATATTGAAGCAAAACGGCGATATTTATGAACTTGCGACTATTGACGATGTAAATTTCCTTGTCGTGAAAGCGCAAAATACGATAAAAATAAGCTATAAAGCCGAAAGCGTAAGTTTCAATAAAATTGACGAAAATACGACAATTATTACGCTCTCAGCGCAAGAATAGAGAATTGTAAAAAAGTCTCTATTCTTGCGGCGCATGCTAAAAAATGAAAATTTGCAGTTTTGACTTTTATACTGCATGGCTAAAAATTCATTTTTTTGCATTTATGTAAAATACGCCTCTTTGCCATCGCCTCCACGCCCGTATGCGAAGCGCATGCGCCCTTTATGTCATTCCCGCGTAGGCGGGAATCCAAACTTTCCATTATTGCGAACGAAGTGTATGCACTCTTTTTCGTCATTCCCGCGTGAGCAAAAAGTTTTCGCAGAAAACGATATTTGCGAGGAAAGCGGGAATCCGCCCTTTTTCGTCATTCCCGCGCCCACTATGTCATTCCCGCGACCGAACGACAAGCAAAATACATGCCGCCCCACTATGTCATTCCATCGTCTCCTTTCGTCATTCCCGCGCAGGCGGGAATCCAAATACAAAACTTAACGATATTTTTTTGTTTTTTTGGATTACCATGCAATGTTTACCATGTTTTGAATTATTTTTTTGGATTCCCGCCTTCGCGGGAATGACGGAATTATGCTTTTTGCAATTGTTTGGATTATTGCATGAAGCATGACACTCTTTCCATTATTGCGAACGAAGCGCATGCGTCTCTTGTGTCATTCCCCGCAACCTCACTATGTCATTCCCGCGTAGGCGGGAATCCAAAAGAAAAACAAAAAACGGCAAAAAAATTAAAACATTTCAATTTTTGAATTTTTGAATTTTAAAATATTGAAGCAAAAAGAATGGATTCCTGCCTACGCGGGAATGACGAAAGGAGACGATGGAACGACATAATGGAAACGGGAATGACGAAAAGAAGTCGCGGGAATGACAAAAAAGATACATTGGAATAACTAAATAAACGCATGTATTTTATTTGTCGTTTGGACGCGGGAATGACGGAATTATTCGTTTATGCTTGTTTAGATTATTGCATGATACATGACGCTTTCTTCGTCATTGCGAGCAAGCGCGGCAATCCAAAAAAACTTTCCATTATTTCATTGTTTCATGCGAAATGCATACATTCTCTATGTCATTCCCGTGAAAACGGGAATCCAAATTTTATATATATCTATGCGCAAAATGGATTCCCGCCTACGCGGGAATGACAAAAGGAGACGATGGAATGACATAAGGAAGGAGGGAATAACGGAAACAAGACATAGGAATAACGAAAGGGGGAGGAGGACGAAAAGTGTTTTGCGCTGATTTCGTCAGCTTGTAGCAATCAACCGATGTCATACTAAAATTGACGCTCACACGCCTTGATATTTCGGACAAATAGCGCAATGGCAACCGTTTATGTCATATCCGCGCCCTTTATGTCATACCCGCGAAAGCGGTATCTATTTTTGGATTCCCGCCTGCGCGGGAATGACGAAAGGAGACGATGGAACGACGAAAGGGAAACAGGAATGACGAAAAAGGTACATTGGAATAACTAAATAAACGCATGTGTTTTATTTGTCGCATGGGAATGACGGGAGAAATTCTCAGAAAGCATTGCGCGGAAATGACGGAGGGAGGAAGCGCGGTATTAGGGATAATTCCCGACTTTTTGCCTTTAAAGCCGAATTTGTTTGGGGATAATTTCGCGATTGCGCTTCGCATGTGGGGCAATTACGAAGAAAGGATAATTTTTGCTTTGGTCCGACAAATTGCTTTTGGAGTTTGCGATTGTGCTTCACATGCGGGGCAATTACAAAGAAAGGATAATTTTTGCTTTGGTCCGACAAATTGCTTTTGGAGTTTGCGATTGCGGTTCATCTTTTTATTATTTCTGCTCTTTATATGTACGACCGTCAAAGGAAACGACCAAAAACCTGCCCGCTCTTTTTTGTTATTCTTGCGCTGCTATTTTGTCATTGGAGACGCGAAAAAAAAGTAACGATACTCCATTTTACGTTTTGCCTTATACTATCAGCCTGCAAATCCCGCTTCGCTTAAAAACTGCGAAGGGGCGTAGTCTATTTTTTTGATTTTGTCGTATCTGGCAAACGAGAGGAAAAGTTTGTCTTTTGCCCTTGTAGCCGCCACATAAAAAAGCCTGCGCTCCTCTTCAAGGCTTCCGCCGCTCATGCTCATAAGCTTTTTGTTCGGAAACCGTCCGTCCATCAAATCCACAATATAAACCTCTTTAAATTCAAGCCCCTTGCTTGCATGAATGCTCAAAAGATTTACCCCCTCGCCTTCGCTCATCTCATTGCTTCCAAGCGTGAGAGCGTTCAAAAAACTCGGAATATCGCGGTAATTTTTAGCCAAATCCCTAAGCAGCCACGCTTTGCGCATTATCCTCTCTTTGGCTTCCTCAACAAGTTTATTATCAATACTGCCGTCTTTAAGAGCGCCTCTTTTTTTTGCAAGCAGATTCGCTATCTCCTGAAAAACGGGCGAATTCATTGCATGTTCGCAAAGGCTAAGCGGCAGTTTTATCATGCGGGCGTCTTTCAAAAATTTATAAAAATTATGGATAAATTTCGCCGCTTCTTCGTTAATACGCGAATTTTTCAATATGGGATTGGACAAAAACGCCTCTTCAAAATCAAGATGATAAAATCTTCCCACGCTTCCTATATCATGCGCATCGTCAAACAGCCCAAGCTGCGTGTTTTTGGTGCGTTTTTTAAATGGATTTTCCATATCTTTGGGCTTAAAAAACGCCTCTTTTATATCGCCGCCGCCTATCTCCAAAAGCGCGTCAAAAAGCTCTTTTGAAAACGCCGCGCCAACGCCTTTTGCATATTCAAAAATATGAATAAACGCCATCATGTCTTTGGGATTTGCAAACAAACTCATCAAATCCAACATCGCCTTTACTTCAAGAGAGTCAAAAAAACTGCTGCCGCCTCTGCGTTTGCATTTGATGCCAAGCTCCCTCAAACTCGCCTCTATTCCATCTGCGCTGGAATTATTTCTAAATATCGCGGCTATATCATGAGGCGCGGACGATGAGGCTTGAATCCTTGCCGCGACTCCTTGATACTGCTCAAAAAGTTCGTTATAAACGAGCAGTTTCGGCTCTTCAAACAGCCCTTCTCTCGTTACTTTCAACTCTTTTGGATAAAGCCGCGGATTTTTTTCTATAACTCTGTTTGCAAGCGACAATATCTCGCATGACGAGCGGTAATTTTTGTCCAAAGTAAAGATATTGGCGTCGGCATACCGTTCTTTAAAAGTGCCGATAATTTTTATATTCGCGCCGTTAAAAGCGTAAATACTCTGGTCGTAATCGCCCACACAAAAGACGCTGCCGCATGTAAAAGCTTTGATTAACGAACCTTGAAGCGTGTTTGTATCTTGATATTCGTCTATCAAAATCTCTTTGAAAAAAAGTTCTGTGCCGCCTTTTTTCAACTCTTCGCGAAAAAGTATCAGCAAATCGTTAAAATCCACATACGAAAACGCCTCTTTTTCAGTGCGGAACTCTTCTAAAATATCTTCATAAATATCAAAATAAACTCCATGTTCGCTTTCATTTTTTTTGAGCCATTCACTGAAAGTAATATCGATTTCAGAGTTTTGATAGAGCGAAAAAAGGTCGTACAAATATTGCGCTTGATAAGGTTTGACGCTTGAGTCTATATGAGAAAAACGCCTTTTAGCATGTATAGCTTTTAATAATATTTTAAGCTCTTTTGGCTGTTTTAAAACGATATTTTTACCGATTTTTTTCAAAAGTTTATAACTTACCGCATGAAAAGTGCCGGCTTCTATCCTTTTTACCGTTTCGCCATCAAAAAAACGCGCCGTTCGCTCTATCATTTCGGCGGCGGCTTTATTTGTAAATGTAAGCAGTAAAATCTCTTCGGGTTTTACGCCCTCTTGCAAAAGATGCGCTATGCGCGCCACTATCGTAGATGTTTTGCCCGTACCTGCGCTTGCTATGATGAGATTGTGTCCCAAAGGCGCGGTCGCGGCGGCATATTGTTCTTGGTTTAATCGTGAAAGAGGCATTGTGTTCCCATAAAATTTCTAAAAGCGGAAGAGTATCAAAATAATGATTAAATCTCAAGAAAATTCTACTCTGCTGCGCCTATCAAAATACTATTTAAGTAAATTCCTGCTAATATCACAAGTTAAATTTACAAAAAGGCGCACTCTTGATAAAACCAAAAAATTTGCAAAAAATATCTTATGCTCTTTATCCATGCAAGCGTGTTCTTGTATGGATAAATGCAGTACGCAGGCGTTTTTTTACAAAGTTTAACCGCCTTTCATGAGCGTTGGACATTTATCACATGCGGCTTTGCCCAAGCTTTAAAAATACAAATTACCGAAAGGAACATATCATGATAAAAAACAGTATAACAGGATTTCCGCGAATTGGAAAAGGACGGGAGTTAAAGTTTGCGCTTGAAGCGTTTTGGTCTGGCAAAATAGACGAAAAAGAGCTGCAAAAACAGGCAAAAGAGTTGAGGCTTAAAAATTTGCAATATCAAAAAGAGGCGAAAATAGAGCTGATAAGTTCAAATGATTTCAGTTTTTATGACGGAATGCTTGATACTATCGCGCTTCTTGGCGCAATCCCGCAAAGATTCGCAGATATTGGCGATAAGACAAAGCAATATTTTGCAATGGCAAGAGGAGACGACAAAAGAGCTGCCATGGAGATGACCAAATGGTTCAACACTAATTATCACTACATCGTTCCCGAGCTTTCAAAATCCACGCGTTTTTCGCTGAATGCCGACAAAGTCATTAACGAATACAAAGAGGCAAAAGAGTTCGGCGTAAAGACAAAAATCAACCTCATCGGAGCGGTTACCTTTTTGAGCCTTTCAAAAAGTGTGGATAAAAGCGGCGTATATGTGCATTTTGAGGCGGTTTTGAATGTATATGAACAGCTTTTAAAAGAGATTGCGAAGTTAGACGAGAGAGTATTTGTGCAGTTTGACGAACCGATAATCGTTACGGATTTGAACGGCGAACAAAAAGAGTATCTTTTCAAAGCTTATGAAAAACTCTCGCAAGTATCGCCAAAAATAGATATTATTGTTTCAAGCTATTTTGACCATGCAGATAAAGATGTGGTTGAAGCATTGGCAAGTACCGATATTTGGGGAATCGGACTTGATTTTATACATGGAAAAGAAAATCTTGACAATATCAAAAACCTTAAAGGCAAATATTTAATCGCGGGCGTAGTGGACGGCAGAAATATCTGGAAAAACGATATAAACGCCACTTTGGAGCTTTTGAAAAAAATATCTTTAAGTGCGCCTGAGGAGCGTATCGTTGTTTCTACTTCATGCTCGCTTTTGCATGCGCCCTACTCGCTTGAAAATGAGGATAAAATAGATGCAGAAGTCAAAAGCTGGCTTTCATTTGCGCTTGAAAAACTTGACGAAATTTCGCTGATATCAAAGATTTTCCACAAAGAGCCTTTGAGCGAAAAAGAGAAAGCCATGAAAGACGCCAATGCAAAGGCGCTTCTTGCAAGAAGAAATTCGTCAAAAATTCACAACGGCGACTTGCAGGAAAGATTAAAAACTTTCACAAATACCCAAAGGGAATTGCCCTTTAACGAACGCATAAAAGTGCAAAAAAAGATTTTGAACTACCCTGCGCTCGCGACTACAACGATAGGCTCTTTCCCTCAAACAGATGAGCTGCGAGCGTTAAGAAGCAGTTTTAAAAAAGGTAAAATTTCCAAAAACGAATATGAAAGCGGCATAAAAAAATATATTGACGCATGCGTGAAAATCCAAGAGGATATCGGGCTTGATATTTTGGTGCATGGAGAGCCTGAGCGAAACGATATGGTGGAATATTTCGGCGAACAGCTAAACGGTTACGCATTTACAAAAGAGGGCTGGGTGCAAAGCTACGGAAGCCGATGCGTAAAACCGCCGCTGCTTTTCGGCGACATAACAAGGATAAACCCCATGAGCGTAAAATGGATAACATACGCTCAGTCCAAAACTTCCAAAGTCGTAAAAGGAATGCTAACCGGTCCCGTTACCGTTTTAAACTGGTCTTTTGTCCGCGACGATATGCCAAAAAGCGAAGTCGCAAGACAGCTTGCTTTGGCGTTCAATGATGAAATAACGGACTTGCAAAACGCGGGTATCAAAATCATTCAAGTGGATGAAGCGGCTTTTAAAGAGGGTTATCCTTTGAGAAAAAGTAAAAAGCAAATATATGAAAAATGGGCGCTGGAAGCGTTCAAATTAGCCGTAAGCAGCGCAAAAGCGCAAACGCAAATCCACACTCACATGTGTTACAGCAATTTTAACGATATTATCAAAACCATTGAAGCTATGGAAGCCGATGTTATCTCCATAGAGACGGCGCGCGCGGGCAATAAAATACTGAAAATCTTTGAAGAGGTCGGCTACAATCAAGAAATAGGTCCAGGCATATACGACATACATTCGCCAAGAATCCCAAGCGTTGATGAAATGACAAAGCAGATAAAGGCGCTTTTGGAGATATTTCCGAAAGAAAAATTATGGATAAATCCCGACTGCGGACTGAAAACAAGAAAATGGGACGAAGTGATACCATCTTTGAAAAATCTTGTAAAAGCGGTCAAAAGCGTAAGAGAGAGTTAAATTTCGGGCATTTTTCGCGGCGCGGGGAAAACCCGCGCTTTTTCACTAATCCCTGCAATTAAATTTCAGCGGTAAAACTAAAACAATTGTAAAAGATAAATTTTCGCATCGCGCAGTATAAATTAAACTCATCTTTTTAGTATCAACACATGCAAATTTACAGCACTACTCCACTGTTACGCTTTTTGCCAAATTTCGCGGCATATCCACATCATTGCCCAGCCTCACGGCTATTTCAAGCGCCAAAAGCTGTAAGATTATCATCATTTCAAAAAATTCATTCATCGCATGAGAAGCGTTTTTCGTCTTTATAAAATCATCGGCAAGTTCAAACGGTTCAGGACTAATGACAAGTATAGTCGCATCGCGCGCGCTAAGTTCTTCTATATTGTTTTTTGTCTTGTCGTAAAGCATAGTTTTGGGCAGCAGCGCGACCGTAAAAAGTTTGCTGTCCACAAGCGCGATGGGACCATGTTTCATTTCGCCTGCCGGATAGCCTTCCGCATGCAGATAACTTATCTCTTTTAGTTTCAAAGCGCCTTCAAGCGCCAAAGGATAAAATATATCCCGACCGATAAAGAAAAAACCGTGTCCATGCAAATAGCGTTTGGAAAGTCTTTTTAATTTTTCATGAGCTGCGTTGTCCACCCTTAAAGATGACGGAATTTTTAAAAGCGTGTCTATTTCGGATTTTAGCAGTTCTGCGCTTACGCTTTTTCGTTTTTGGGCGATAAATATGGACAAAAGCCAAAGCGTTGCCACCTGCGTTGCAAACGCTTTTGTACTGGCAACTCCCTTTTCTATGCCCGCCCGCGTCAAAATCGTACTGTCCGCAAGCCGCACTATCGAAGAGTTGTCCACATTGCAAATAGAGAGCGTTTTAAGCCCCGCGTTTTTGGCTATCTTCAAAGCTTCCAAAGTATCGGCTGTTTCTCCGCTTTGGCTGATAACTATAAAAAGAGTATCTTTTGTCAAAAGAGGCTCTTTATAGCGAAATTCGCTTGCTATTATAACATCTGCCCTTATTTTGGAGAGCCTCTCGAAAAGATATCCCGCCGCAAGTCCCGCATGATAACTTGTGCCGCATGCACAGATTTTTATAGCGTTTACTCCTTCAAACAAATGCTCGTCCAACTCTTCAAGGACTATTTCGTTATTTTTGATGCGCCCCATCAGCGTTTCGCCAAGCACGCGGGATTGTTCGTAAATCTCTTTTTCCATGAAAAATCTAAATCCCTCTTTTTGGGCGTATGATTTATCCTGCGGCAAATCTTTAAAAACAGGCGTAAATCTCTTTTTGTCAAGATAAAGCCGTATTTCGTTTTTCTCCAAAACGCCGTATTGACCGTCTTCAAGATAGCAAACTTCGTCAGCGTATCCTATCAAAGGAGCGTCCGAAGAGCCAAAAAACAGTTCGCCCTCGCTGTTTTTGCCGATGATAAGCGGCGCGGCGTTTTTGGCAAAAAATATGGAATTTGGCGATTTTAGCGTTATCAATAAAATAGCGTAAGCGCCTTTTAGCGAAAGTACGGTTTTTTCAAAAGCTTCAAACGCGTTTTTTGAACTTTTCAGATTGTGTTCAAAAAGATACACCGCCACTTCGGTATCCGTCTGGCTTAAAAATGTAACTCCCTCTTTTATAAGAGCTTCTTTTATCTCGCGGTAATTTTCTATGATGCCGTTATGCACGATATACGAATGTTCGCCAAAATGCGGATGCGCGTTTATCTCCGTAGGTTTGCCGTGAGTCGCCCATCTTGTGTGTCCTATGGCTGCTCCATTGCCTTTTGAGGTGAAATTTTTCGTTTTTTCTTCCAAGTTTTTAAGTTTTCCGATAGCTTTAAAAGCATCTATTTTGCCATCTTTCATGACAGCTATGCCGGCTGAATCGTAGCCTCTGTATTCAAGCTCTTTAAGCGCGTTTAAAATCAATCCTTTTTTCTCTTTTTCCCCGATATATCCGACTATTCCGCACATAATTTTTCCTAATTTTTAATATAACAGCTCTATAACTTTTTTCGCATTATCGCATACTTTATCATCTTTTTCTATTAAAAACAGATTTCTGGCGCGCTGTTTTATCGTCTGTATTTTCGCGCTCGCTATATCTATGCCGTATTCGTCAAACAGCGAAATGATATATGCCATAAGTCCTAACTGGTCTTTGGCGTTGAGCGTGATTTTCGCTAAACTTTTTGAGTGTTCGCAGTCAAGTTTTATCTCGCCTTTCAATATAACAGGCTTTTTTATCCGCGCTTTTTTATCTTTCAAAAATGACTCCCTTATCAGCGACTCTATATAAGGAAGTTCGCATTCATCGGCTCTTTTGTTAAACTCTATCCTGAAAAATTTCACGCTGTCAAAAAGCTTGAATATATCCATCTGCGCCAAATCAAACACGACAAGTTTTCCCAGCAAAAAGCCTACATTGAAGTTGATATTTTTCACTACATGTATGCAAAGATGGTTGTCGTTTTCTATATGATATGAAAACTCTTTTATTTCATGCGCCCACTTTGACATTTCAACTATTTCATGCGGCGGGTATTTGAAAAAGAGCAGATTTGACGGGCTGGAGAGTATCTTTCTTTTCAATGACGGCGAAAGCGCGGCAAATTCATCGCTTTTTTGCAAAATCTCCTCTTTTTTCAGCCTTCTTGCCGTTTCGTCTATGAGTTCGTCTTGTCCGAATGCGCTTGAAGAGAGTTCGTAAAGTTCTCTTAAAAGATTTGCGTTAAATCTTGAATACGCCTTAAAACTCACGGCATTCAAATCGCAGTATGTCAAAACATACAAAAGCTGCAAAGCCCTTAAAGAGCGCAGTTTTGAGACAAAAGAGAGTATCGTTTTTTCGCTGTATATATCCTCTCTGTTTGCCGTATTGCTCATGAGAGTATGATATCTTATCAGTAGTTCCCCCATGTTTATCTGCTCTTCGCTGAAATTTAACTTTTGCGCATACGCCTTAAATATCTTAGCTCCAAGCCTGCTGTGGTCTGTGTTTTTCCCTTTGCCCACATCATGCAAAAGCGCTGTAAGACGCAGCATCATTCTGCCGTTTTCACAGATGTCGTCATACAAAGCCTTGATAAATGTATCGTCTATATTTTCCAGAAAATAGAGCGTTTTTAGCGAATGAATATCCACAGGATAGATGTGATATCCGTCAAACTGCGGCAGGTTTACAGTGTGCGACATGGGCTTTATCAAATGATGCAAAAGGCTTGACTTGTAAAGGGCGTAAAGTATTTGGTTGAGATATTTTCTCTCAAAAAACTGCCTGAAAAGCATATAAATCTCTTTTGAATTATGCGGCGGAAGAGTAGTTTTTTTCAGCCAGTTTATCACGGAAATATCATACTTCATTTTTATGTCGTCTATTTTCAACAGAGTTTTCAACGCCTCTTTTAAAGAGGTTTTTTTTCTATGAAAAGATGTGTAAAGCGTGTTTTCATATATATAAAAACCCTCTTTTGTGCGCAATTTTTTCAAAACAACGATACTTTTTTTGTCAAAAAATATCGGCGACACCAGTCGTTTGATAAAAATCTGCGAAGTTACTTTCAATATCCAGAGGCTTTGAAGAGTTTTTTGCGTAATTTGGACTTCGGCTCGTTTGGTTTTTGTATCTTTATAGCCCAATTTTTCAGCCACGCTTGGAATCATGTCTATATTTAAAATATCCTGCTTTTTGCCCGCGCTTAAATGCAGCGCACTTCTTACGCGAAATAAAAACTCAAGCGAACTTCTAAACTCTCTAAACTCTTCGTCATTTAAAAATTTCGGCACAAGGTCGTTCAGTCTGCCGATACCAGTCATCGCATGAGCTATCCAAAAAAGCGTATTTGCATCTCTAAGTCCGCCTACTCCGTCTTTTATATTCGGCTCCATGTTGAGAGGAAATTTTCTGCCGCGCTCGTCATACGCTTCAAGTTTTTGAGAAATAAACTCTCTTTGCTTGTATTTTCTTATGCGTAAAAGTTCCCCTTGTATCTGCGTCCAGAGATATTTGGAGCCGCAGATAAATCTCGCTTCAAGCATTGCCGTTTTTATGGTATTGTCTTCGTTGCTCGCATGAAAAAGCTCTTCAACTTCATGCGTTCTGTGGCTGATTTTCATGCCGCTGTCCCATGCAAGATGCAAAATTGACTTGATAATCGGCTCTATATTGTAACCGTCGCACTTTTTATAAACTATCATCAAATCAATATCCGAATATACGCAAAGCTCCTCCCTGCCGTAACTTCCAAGCGCGGTAAGGGTAATGGGCAGAGTATTTTGAAGCGGCACATACTCTTTGAAAAACTGCCGCAGAGCGTATTTGTAGATTGTCGTGATGAGGCGGTCAATCTGCTTTGTATGCTTGACTAAAAAATCCTTGCCTTGATTTTGCGAAAAAAACTCGTCCAAAGAGCCAAGATACTCTTTAATGTAGTTTTTTATGAGTTTTGATATTTCAAAATCGCTTCTTTGCCCCTGTATATACTCTTCTATTTCAAATTCCAAATCTTTCATGAGCGCGCCAAAAAATAAGATATGTTATTGTATCAAAAGTTGTAATGTTTTTTGTTTTTTTCCCGCCTGTTTTATTTGCAGCAGACCAAAAAAGACATGAGAATAAAAAAGCAAACAGAGAAATGTTTAATTCCCTCATGTTTGCCTGTTTTTAGTTTTTTTAGAACGATATTTATATTAGCGAGATTGTTCCAGACTTGATATATACGCCCTGCCGCCGCTCGTTAAGCCGTGGTAGTCGGAACGCTCCACACCGCATTGTCAAGTTCGTTAACTATACTCCAATATACGCTTTTATCACTATCTGCGTACTCTTCAATATTTATCCTCTTGTTTGCGGCAAGATCAAATAACTCCTGAAGGGTTGAAGAGCTGATCACTATAAAAGTATTATTGTATGCGTGTCCGGTTGATAAATACTTGAAAGCATTTGCGCAATACATCGCAAGCGCTACTTTGATACTTCCGTTGGCAGGAACCGTAACGGAAGTCTTTTTATCAAAAGTCCGTTTTGAGCGATTCCTGTCGTGGATATGGCTACAAGTCCAGCAGGAAAAACAACCTCTTTATCCACATTGTTGTTATTTGTTAGAGTAAATAGCAGCAAAACATAGCTACCGCCGCTTCCCCTTGCAGCATCATATCCGCCCGTTACGCTAATAGCGTTAAAATTCGGCGCATCAACACTGTCCGCTGTCTTGGGGAAATAATATGAAGAAGAGGTATGCCTCGGAGTTGTAATTCCCCCATCGCCAATCCCTACTCCTTCAGGAAAGCTAAACTCTTCTCCCACTACATCGCCAGGTGCATCGCCAAGACCGGGTATCTCGCATGGAGAATCGCTGTTAAGAGTCGCCCCCCGCCACTGTTTCCGCCGCTTCCACCGCTGCCGCAGCCAACCAAGAAACCAAACAATACAACAGATACAAACAATTTAAATATTTTTTTCATTTTCAACCTTTTTAATGAATCTAAAAGATAAAGTCTATAATTAGAAAATAGCCCGCCAATTACCAGCTTTGTAATTATTTTCATAATTTTTTGTTATTGCGCCTCCCCACCCTGTATAAAATTTTATAGAATAATATAAATTTTAATAGTGAAAAAATTTATATCTATAATAAGTGTTACATAATGTAAAAAATGCTCGTGCAATAATATTTTATTTATACAAAATTTAAAACGCTTCTCATGTAAATGATGCGTTTATTTCGTCATTCCCGCGCGAGCAAAAAGTTTTCGCAGAAAACGATATTTGCGAGGAATGCGGGAATCCAAAAAGAGTATTTACAAACAAACAAAAACAATATGAAAAGAATTGACATTTTATAACTTTCTTTTATTTTCTTTACATGCTTTCATATTTTAAAGCCATTAGTTTGGATTCCCGCCTACGCGGGAATGACGGAAGGAAACACATGCGTTTGTCGTTCGGTCGCGGAAATTACGGAAGGGATTGCACTCGCATGAAACAACGGAGAATTTTCTAAATTACCGCACAGCGCTTCCAATGACTAAACGGTAAAAACCTTTTTATTCGCATCTGTTTTTTATCCGCAGCAGTTTTTTTAAATAAATCTGCTAATCTATATTGTTAATAGATTTTACCGCGATAGTAAAATTGGATTTTGCGCTTTGTTTAACGGCGGATTAAAAACTTGTGTCGTATAATTTTCCAACTTTTTTATTCAAGGCACAAAAATGCAAGTAAAACCCTATCTTAGACAATTTCCCGATACCGAAGGGTATTTTGGAAAATTTGGCGGCGCTTATCTCCCTGACGAATTGGCGCGTGAGTGCAAAAAAATTGAAGAGGCTTATCTGAAAATCGCAAATTCTCATGATTTTATAATGAAGCTGCGAGATATAAGAAAGCATTTTCAAGGCAGACCAACGCCTGTGTATTACGCAAAAAGACTTAGCGAGAGCGTGGGTGGCGCGAGGATTTATCTAAAAAGAGAGGATTTGAACCACACGGGCGCACATAAGCTTAACCACTGCATGGGAGAGGCGCTTTTGGCTTCTTACATGGGCAAGAAAAAACTCATAGCCGAAACCGGCGCGGGACAGCACGGCGTAGCTCTTGCCACAGCGGCGGCGTATTTTGGACTTGAGTGCGAAATACACATGGGCGAAGTTGATATCAAAAAAGAGCATCCCAATGTCATAAGAATGAAAATGTTAGGCGCAAAAGTCATACCTGTGAGCAAAGGGCAAAAAACGCTTAAAGAGGCTGTGGATTCGGCATTTGAAACATACATGGCAGATACGCAAAACAGTTTTTACGCCATAGGCTCGGTAGTAGGACCTCACCCGTTTCCTATGATGGTCAGGGATTTTCAAAGCGTAGTGGGATTTGAAGCCAAAGAACAGTTTGTGCAAATGACGGGAATCCTGCCGGATAATTTAGTAGCCTGCGTGGGCGGCGGTAGCAACGCCATGGGAATTTTCAGCGCATTTATAGAAGAACCCTGCGAACTTTACGGAGTTGAACCGCTGGGACGCGGCACGAAACTTGGCGAACATGCGGCGAGTCTAAAATACGGCGTTGAGGGAATACTGCATGGATTTAACTCTATGGTGCTTTTAGATGAAAACGGCGCGCCTGCAAAAGTACATTCGGTAGCAAGCGGGCTTGATTATCCCTCAGTCGGGCCGGAACATGCGCATTTGCATTCGCGCGGGAGATTGAGGCTTGGCGGAGCTACGGACGATGAAGCGATAAGAGCGTTTTATAAACTTTGCAGATTCGAAGGAATTATCCCTGCACTTGAAAGCGCGCATGCGGTGGCATTTGCTATGAAACTTGCCAAAGAGAAGCCTTATGAATCCATACTTGTAAATTTGAGCGGACGCGGAGATAAGGATATAGACTTTATATACGAAAATTATCCGCCCGAAAAATTTGCATAATCGGCGCGGTATGGATATTTTAAAAAAGCTTCAAAGCGGCGTAAGACTGGATTACGAGGACGGATTAGAGCTTTACGGGCTTGATCTTTTTACTCTGGGGTATTTTGCCAACCAAAAAAGAGTAGCCATGTGGGGCAAAAAGGTCTATTTCAATATCAACCGACACATAAATCCTACCAATATCTGCAAGGATATATGCAAATTTTGCGCATTTTCGGCAAACAGAAAAAGTTCAAACCCTTACAAATATACAAAAGACGAAGTCCTTAAAATCGCCGAAGATGCCTGTAAACGCGGTATAAAAGAGGCGCATATAGTCTCTGCGCACAATAAAGAGCATGATTTGTATTGGTATATTGACATTTTTAAAGAGATAAAAGCAAAATTTCCGAAACTTCATATCAAAGCTTTGACCGCCGCCGAGGTGCATTTTTTATCAACTCTGCATCATTTGAGTTATGATGAAGTTTTGGACAAAATGATAGAAGCGGGCGTTGATTCCATGCCCGGAGGCGGAGCTGAAATTTTTGACGAAAAAATAAGAGCTTACATTTGTAAGGGAAAAGTAAACTCCGAAAACTGGCTGAAAATCCACGAACTTTGGCATAAAAAGGGCAGGCTTTCAAACGCTACGATGCTGTTTGGACATGTGGAGGGGGAAAAAGAGAGGATAGACCACATGCTAAGATTGCGAAAGGTGCAGGATAAAACAGGCGGATTTAACGCATTTATCCCGCTTGTTTATCAAAGAGATAATAATTATCTGAAAACAGACAAATTTTTAGGCTCTGGAGAGATTTTGAAAACTATCGCCATAAGCAGGCTGATGCTGGACAATATCCCGCACATAAAGGCTTACTGGGCAAGCGCGACTTTGAGTTTGGCGATGGTGGCGCAGGAGTTCGGCGCGGACGATTTGGACGGAACGATAGAAAAAGAGGCTATACAGAGCGCAGGAGGCGCGAAAAGCGCTTTCGGGCAAAACTTGAAGGATTTTTTGGATATTATTACCACGAGCGGGTTTATTCCAGTAGAGAGAGACAGTCTTTATAACGAGTTGAGGGTTTACAAGGAGAGCGGCTGTGTCGTTTATTAATGAAGAAATTTTGAAAGAACAGTACAAAGCGTACAACTTAAAAGCCATAGATGCAAGATGGCGGCTCGGCATCCCCGTTATGGATTGGACGATAGACAAAGAGAGAGATATTTGGCTGAGACTTTGCTATAAACGCATAGAAGACGAAGAAGAGGGTCAAATCGGAACTACATGGTGGAATTTTTACTGGAAAGGCGCGCTTTTTACGGTATTTACCAAGCAAATGAGCGCTCCCGAACAAAAAGGGGAAATAGAAAATTACGCTTACATGAAGATACTTGATATATATATAGGGGAACGATACCAACAAGGAAATGTCAATAAACTTTTCCCTGTCGAATTTCCAAAAGAGTTCGCGCCCCAGAAAAACCAAATACTTAAAGATTTCAAAGAGGCGATGGAAGTTTCAAATATCGGGCTTGGGCTGGCATGGAGCGGGGAAAGATATACTGTTGATTTACTATATGAAGATAAAGCCGTATGAAAAAACTTTTTTTACTTTTTTTTGCCGTTATATCGTTTGCGGCGGCTGATTTTGAAAATGCCAAAACTTCGCAGGCTTGCAAAAAAATTTTGGACAGAGGGGATTTTCTAAACCACATAGACCATTTTGTCTTTTATGCTGATAACGATAATAAAACGAAACGCTTTTTATCGGTATTTTTTGGACAAAACGGGTATGTTCTCGCTTCTGAAAAGCTTCCGATAAATGCAAACGAGAGCGAATATATAGAGCGCGGCGGTAACTTTACCATCCAAAATCTCCAAACGGGTATTGACATGAAAGAAGATGAGGCGCATTTTGTAACAATGTTTTTAATGGACAATACGCCTTACATGTGTTACTTTTCAGAAGATGAAAGATATATTTTTGAGTATGACAAAAAGACAAATACATTTAAAAAAGCCTGCAAAATAGAGCGGGTCGGCAAATACGATTACAAATAAGGAGCAAATTATGCAAAACATTGGCGAAGTTATTAGGTTTTTAAATACGGCGGGCGTTTTTTATGTTGCAAGCGTTGATGAAAACGGCAAGCCTCATGTGCGTCCGTTTAGTTTTGTCATGGAGTGGAAAGGCAGGCTTACTTTTATCACCAATAATCAAAAAGAGGTTTACAAACAGCTTGACGCAAATCCTTACGCCGATATTTGCGCATTTGCCGATAATAAATGGATACGCATAAGCGGCAAAGTCAAACTTTTTCAAAGCGTGGAAGCAAACAAAATATCGCTTGAAATTGAACCGAGCTTGAAAAATTTATATGGCAATGAAAACAATCCGATACTTGCCCACTTTTCCTTTGAAGAGGGCGAAGCGGCGTTTTGGTCGTTTGAGTCTATGAATGTTCCATTTAAAGTTATCCCGCTAAATTAGAAGGCGAACATGGACTTTTTCAAATTAAAAAGCAAGGGCGTTACCGTAACGACAGAGGCAAGGGCGGGCTTTACCACATTTTTGACGATGCTTTATATCATACCCGTAAACGCCGCGATTTTGAGCGAGGCAAATATGCCTTACGATGCGATAGTTACGGCAACGGCGCTTATAACTATCATAGCGTGCATCATAAACGGGCTTTGGTCAAATACGCCCATTGCCATGAGTACCGGCATGGGGCTTAACGCTTACTTTGCGTTTGTGCTTGTGGGCGAAATGCATATCCCATGGCAGAGCGCGCTTGGCATTGTATTTATATCCGGAATGATATTTTTAATCTTATCGTTTACAAAATTCAGGTCATGGATGATAAATTCTATCAACGAAGATTTAAGGCGTGCGATAAGCGCTGGTATAGGCGCTTTTATAGCTTTTATCGGACTTCAGCAGATGGGCATTATCACAAAAAGCGACTCTACGCTTGTAACGCTCGGGGATTTTGGCAATGCAAGCGTACTGCTTGGAGTTTTGGGGCTTGTAGTAGTTATCGCATTTTATATCAAAAATATTAAAGGCGCTTTTATATTGGCGATTTTAACTACGGCGGTTGTCGGGTGGATTTTTGGTATTGCTTCATTTCCAAAAGAGTTTTTTTCGCTTCCTGCGTCAATTTCGCCGATAGCTTTTGAACTTGATATACTCTCTGCGCTTAAATTTTCGCTTCTTCCCGTAATAATCACATTTTTTATCACAGACCTTTTTGATACGTTAGGCACATTGGCAGGCGTGGGATTTCGCGCGGGGCTTTTCAAAAAGGGAAGCAAAGAGCTTGAAAAAACTTTGGAAGCGGATGCGGCGGCTTCCGTGCTTAGCGGACTTATCGGCGTATCAACTACGACAAGTTTTGTTGAGAGCGCGAGCGGCGTTGAAGAAGGCGGCAGAAGCGGACTTACGGCTATATTTACGGGATTGTTTTTTGTCTTGACGCTTTTTTTGATACCGCTTTTTAAGGCGATTCCTTCAAATGCCATATATCCCGTTTTGGTTATGGTCGGCGTTCTCATGTTTGCCGAATTGAAAAATATCAATTTTAAAGACAAAAGCGTTGCTATTGCGACATTTTTGATTGTCATTTTGATGCCTTTGACTTACTCTATTACTTACGGTTTGGCGTTTGGATTTATATCTTATACGATTACAAAACTTTTGACAAAAGAGTTTAAAGATGTAAACGCGGGCGTTATACTCCTTTTTGCGATAAGCTTGATGGCATTTATCGTTCGCTAAGGAATTTTATGCGCTATTACGGTTTTGAAGAGTTTTTTGAAGACATAAAAAAAATAGCGCATGAGGTAAAACCTCACAAATTTGACGCATATCTTGCCATAGCAAGAGGCGGAATGACATTCGGGCATTTTTTGGCTCATGCACTTGATACAAGAGAGGTTTACGCGCTAAATTCCATACATTACGAAGGCTCTAAAAAATTGGATTATATAAAGATATTCAATATCCCTGATCTTTCGCATGCTAAAAAAGTTTTACTGCTTGACGATATAGCCGACAGCGGCGAAACATTGGCGGAGATAAAAAGAACGCTTAAAAAACTCTATCCGAATTTAGATATAAAAATAGCGGTTTTGCTCTATAAGGAGAGTTCCATCGTGCGCCCTGATTTTTTTGCGCAAAAAACGACCGAGTGGATAGAATTTTTGTGGGATTTTACCATTTAATGGCAAAGCAAAATGCGATTTTATATATATGCGCGATTTTCGTGTTATGCACGCTTTATGCCGCGCAGCCGATTCAGCCGCTTTTTAAAGAAGAGTTTGCGCTAAACGGCTTTCAAGCGGTCATTTTTACAACCGTTATAATGTTTCCGCTCGGCATCGCGCCGCTTTTTTACGGATATATACTTGAAAAACGCTCGTCAAGACAAATGCTTGGCGGCTCTTTGCTGATATTGGGAGTTTTGGAGATTTGCTTTGCGTTTAGCAGCTCTTATATTATTCTTATCGCCATCAGAGCAATTCAAGGCTTTTTGATACCTGCGGCTTTGACCTCTTTAATTAGCTATATCTCAACTTCGTCCGCGCCCGAAAATATCCAAAAAACGCTTGGAAATTATGTAGCCATAACTATCATGGGCGGATTTTTGGGCAGGCTGCTTTCGGGCATTTCGTCCGAATATTTCGGCTGGCGTCCGTTTTTTTTCATCATTGGAGTCGGACTTATTTTATCATTTTTCGCGCTTTTAAAAGTCGGTAAAGACGCAAAAGCAGGATTTGTCAAAATCCATAAAACAGAAGTGATAAGCGTTTTAAAACTTAAACATAACTTTTTTATTTATGCCGCGATTTTTTGCGTGTTTTTCGTATTTCAAGGATTATTGAACTTTTTGCCGTTTGAGCTTAAAAATATGAATGCAAATGTCGGGGAAAGCAAAGTCGGTCTCATGTACGCCGGATATGTGATAGGAGCCATTATAGCGTTCAACATCACAAGAATCATTGCCTTTTTCAAAAGTGAAAGCCGCGCCATGATATGCGGCATGTTAATTTACATCGCGGGGCTTCAACTCTTTAATATAAACTCGTTTACCGTCATGTTTGCTTCAATGTTCATATTTTGCCTTGGCATGTTTACGATACACTCTATCGCGGCTGGATTTGTCAATAAACTATCGCTTAAACACAAAAGCATAACAAACGGACTTTATCTTTCGTTTTATTATGCGGGCGGAACGCTGGGGTCGTTTTTGCCAGGCGTTTTTTATCAGCATTTGGGATGGCATGCGTTTTTGCTGTTTTTGGGATTTATACTGTTATGCGGAGCGGGATTTTTAATACTGTTGGCAAATACGCTAAAGGCTAAAATTTAGTATAATAACAAATCTATTTTTATGAACAGAGGGCGCATGAGAGAAAAATCATTACTGTTTTTGATTATTGCCGTTGATTTCGGCTTACTGCTTTTCGTGTCAGGAACGCTTTCTATTAGTTATTACGAAGCCGATATATTTTTCAACGCCGACAGCGCCGTGCATTATCTCATCAAGCTCTCATGCGCCGTTTTCGGGCAGAATGATTACGCGCTAAGAGCGCCGTTTATCATCATACATATCGTCTCAACTCTGCTTTTATATGCCGTAAGCAAGCCGTTATTGAAACGCGAAACGGATAGATTGATTACCGTTTTGTTATATGTCATGCTGCCCGGCTCCATAGTCGTATCGCTTGCGGCAAACGGCGCGGCATTCATGATACTCGTTACGCTTTTGTTTTTGTATCTTCGTCAAAGAGACAATAATTTAGCTATGTATATCCTGCTGATAGCGTCGCTCTTTCTTGGCAAAGGGTTTATAGTATTGTATTTTTTACTCTTTTTTTACGCTGTCAATAAGCAAAATATCGTTTTGATGATACTTACTTTGACGCTTTTTGCGGCGGGAATGTACATGTACGATTTTGGCATCGGCGGCAGACCGCGCGGATATTTTGTAGATACGTTCGGCGTTTACGCGGCTATCTTTTCTCCGCTGCTGTTTTTGTATTTTATCTATACTCTGTACCGCATATTGGTAAAAGAGAACAAGACGCTTTTGTGGTGGCTCTCTTTCGGCGCATTTATAGTCTCTTTATTATTATCGTTCCGTCAGCGCATAGCCGTAGAGGAGTTCGCTTCATATACGATTGTCGCTACGCCTTTGATAGTCGGCACATTTATGAATAGCTTCAGAGTGCGTCTGCCGCAGCATAGAAAACTGCACAAATTTTTCGCTGCGCTCGCGCTGTTTTCGCTTTTGTTTAACAGTGTTCTTGTATTTGGCAATCAATACCTCTACCCGTTTTTTCAAAAAAGAAGCAGTCATTTTGCATATAAATACCATATCGCCAAAGAGCTTGCCGTAGAGCTTAAAGCGCGCGGTATTTTTCAAGTTTACACGGACGATAAAAAGCTGTCTTTGAGGCTGAAATTTTACGGCGTTGAAGAGGGCGGAGAGTTTGCGCTTGAACAATCAATCTTGGGAGATATAGAGATAATTTACGGCAAAACAATCATAGAAAAATACGCGCTCTTGAAGCATAATTTTTAATCCCTTTTCGCGCGATTTACCGGCATTTGTCATGCGAAGCCTGCCCGTATCAATTCAAGCGCGCCGCAATAATAAAAAAATTACCGTTTTTGATGCAGTAAAAATATCTGTCAAACTTGTTTTATTTTTAAACTTGATATTTTTAGTATGGTTTTAAATATTATTTTAAAAGCTATTTTCAACTAAAAAACAGGAAAATACAAGTAAAATTATATAGTATATTTTCAATAATCCATATAAAATCTATAAATATACTTGACAATAAGAAAAATTTTGTCTATAATGCCAGAATTATTTTTAAAAAGGAGGATAAAATGAGTTTAATAAAACACATTTCAATCTGGTCAGTTTTGTTGGCGGCTTCATTTGTTTCTGCTGCTCAAATCGAGCTTTTAAATGTCTCTTACGACCCGACAAGGGAACTTTACAGGGAGTATAACGAGGCGTTTATCAAGCATTATAAAGCGCTTACCGGCGACGACATATCCGTTAAGCAGTCGCATGGAGGTTCAGGAGGACAGGCAAGAAGCGTTATAGACGGTCTTGAAGCCGATGTTGTTACGCTGGCTTTGGGAGGCGATATAGACGCTATCGCTAAAAAAACGCAAAAAATCGCGCCTGATTGGAACAAACGCTTCAAAAACAATAGCGCGCCCTACACTTCAACCATAGTTTTTTTGGTAAGAGCGGGAAATCCCAAAAACATTAAGGATTGGGACGATTTGATAAAAGACGGCGTTAAAGTCATCACGCCAGACCCCAAAACTTCGGGCGGAGCGAAATGGAATTACCTTGCCGCATGGGCATATGCCGATAAAAAATACGGCGGCGAAGATAAGGCAAGAGATTTTGTAAAGAAGCTTTACAAAAATGTTCCCGTACTTGACAGCGGCGCACGCGGTTCTACAAATACTTTTGTTCAGCGCGGTCTTGGCGATGTACTTTTGGCATGGGAAAATGAAGCGTTTTTATCCATCAATGAGCTTGGCAAAGGCAAATTTGAGATAATCGTGCCGAGCCTTAGCATTTTGGCAGAGCCTTCTGTAAGTATCGTTGACGCAAATGTGAAGAAAAAAGGCACTGAAAAAGCCGCGACTGAATATTTGAATTATCTCTATTCAAAAGAAGGTCAGCGCATAGCCGGTAAAAATTACTACCGCCCGAGCGATGCGGAAATAGCAAAAGAGTTTCAAGCGCAGTTTCCAAAACTTGAGCTTGTGGAGATTGAGAAAGATTTTGGCGGTTGGGACGCGGCTGACAAAAAGCACTTTGCCGACGGCGCAGAGTTTGACAAAATTTACAAAAAATAGTCAAGGCAGCGGCAGTTTAATTTCAAATGAAAGTTTGGCGCGAATAATTTTCGCGCCGACTTTAAACTTGCATGCCGATTTTACGGCGCGTTTTTTCAGTCAAAAGTTTTAAGGAAAATTATCATGAGCAGTATTAGAACATCTTTATTGCCAATCACATTAAAAACTTTTCATACTGCCGCATTTTCCTTTGAAATATTGCCGACATGCGCGGCCAAATCGCCCTTAAAGTCAAGGAGCGGTTCATGAGCGGCGTCAAATCCAAAATCAAGCCATTTTTATTGACGCTTTCCGCACTAAGCGGCGCTTATGCGATTTTTGCCGCATTTTGGAATATAGCCGCGTTTATAACTCTTGTTTTGATTTCGGCTTTGCTTGCACTCATCGCGCTTAACGCCGAATTTAAAAATCTCAATGCCAAAACGGCGCTTTTTGCACTTGCATCGCTTTTAGCGGTTTTGGGCGCGGCATTTGTATTTACGGATATCAAGATTAGTATAACGCTTACCGCCGCCGCGGGAGTTTTCAGTTTGATAGCTTTAAATATCAACGCTTTCAACGCAAGCCAAATCACCATAAATATCATACTTTTATTGATAATTTTGTTTATACTCTTATCTCTTTACGCCAATCCAAATAACGCGCTTGCATGGGTATCGCTCGTAATTTTCAGCATTATCGCGGCGCTTGTAAACAGAGTCGGCTACAAAAAAGCAAACCCGAAACTTCCTGGCTTTGGCATAAGTCTTGGACTTTCGCTCACTTATATGTCGTTTTTGATATTGATACCGCTTAGCGCGCTTGTTTTATATGGAGCGCAGACAACATGGGGAAAATTTTGGGAAACGCTGAGCGACCCGAGAATCACGGCGGCTTTGAAAATCTCTTTCGGAGCAAGTTTCACAGCCGCGCTCATTAACTGCTTTTTTGGACTTATCATCGCATGGGTTTTGACAAGATATGATTTTTGGGGTAAGCGCGTGATTGACTCCATTATAGATTTGCCTTTTGCCGTACCTACGGCGGTAGCGGGCATATCGCTGGCGTATATATTTTCGCCGAACGGAGTTTTGGGCAATTTTTTACAGCTTTTGACAGACAAAATCCACTCGTTTGCAGCATATTTCAAAGAGTGCGCCGATGGCGAGAGCTGTTTTTCAAAAGTTTTGGAAAATGCCGATTTGAATGTCGCTTACTCAACGATTGGCATCGTTATCGCGCTTGTATTTATCGGTCTTCCCTTTATCGTGCGTACGGTTCAGCCTGTGATAGAAGAGCTTGATAAAGAGTTAGAAGAGGCGGCAAGCTCTCTTGGCGCAAATTTTTATCAAATTTTTCGAAAAGTCATATTTCCGACTATATATCCTGCGCTGCTTACAGGTTTTGCGCTGGCGTTTGCAAGGGGGCTTGGCGAATACGGCTCCGTTATATTCATATCAAGCAATATGCCATATGAGAGCGAAATAGTTCCGCTTCTTATAGTCAAAAAACTTACGCAGTTTGACTATATCGGAGCAAGCGTTATAGGCGTGATAATGCTTATCGCGGCATTTATACTTTTGCTTCTTATCAATTTTTTGCAGAGCTTTGCGAAACGCAGGAAAAAGGGGCTTTGATGGGAAAAACGCTTCTGTTTGAGGGTTATAACGCGTTCATTATAAGAAAAACGCTTCTGTTTGCGGCTTTGCCGCTTTTGGCGTTCATTTTATTTTACGCATTTTTCGGGGAAGTCAAACATGCTGTGGTTTGCGCGATAGTCGCGGCGGTTTTTACGGGTACGGCAAAAAGCTTTTTAAAATCTTTGCTGTTTTTTACCGCGGGCGTTTTGGCGGCGGCTTTTTATATATATTTGAGCGGGGATTCGGCGGCTTTTAATGTAATATTTGCATTCGTTACGATACTCAATATCGTAACGAACTCCGCAAAAACAAAGGCTTACTCCAAAGAGCCCGCATGGATAAAAATCGCGGCTTTAATCATCGTATTTTTATTTTTGACGGTATTTGTATTTTTGCCGCTTTATACGATATTTACGCAGGCTTTTTCAAAAGGCGCGTTTGCCTATTTGGCTTCAATACGCGAAAGCGACGCATTTTCAGCCATTAAACTTACTTTGATAGTCGCTCTCATCGCCGTGCCTGTCAATACATTTTTCGGCGTACTGCTCGCATGGGCTGTCGCCAAATTTGACTTCAAAGGCAAAAGCGTCATTACCACGCTTATAGAAGTGCCGTTTGCCATATCGCCCGTTATCGCGGGACTTATATTTATCCTGCTGTTCGGCGCGTCCGGGTGGTTCGGCGCATACCTGACGGAGCATAATATAAAAATAGTTTTTGCGCTTCCTGGCTTAGTGTTGGCGACAACTTTCGTTACATTTCCGTTTGTGGCAAGGGAATTAATACCTTTGATGCAGGAGATGGGCAAAGACGATGAAGAGGCGGCTTTGACTTTGGGCGCGGGCGGATTGCAGACATTTTTCAAAGTTACGCTTCCCAATATCAAATGGGGGCTTTTGTACGGGGTCGTGCTTACAAACGCCAGAGCCATGGGAGAGTTTGGCGCGGTGGCAGTAGTATCCGGACTTGTAAGAGGCGTTACGATGACGATGCCGCTGCATATAGAGGTGCTTTACAACGAATATCTGTTTGCGGCAAGTTTTGCAGTCGCGTCGCTATTGACGCTGCTGGCTCTTGTAACTTTGATAGCAAAGACGATTATTGAGCATTTTATAGCTTTGCAGAGAAAAAGATCTTTTCATGGTCTTGAAGAAGGAAATTTATGAGTATAGAGATTTCACATATAAGTAAAAAATTCGGCGCATTCAGCGCGCTTGACGATATAAGCCTTAGCATACCAAACGGCGAACTAACCGCGCTTTTGGGACCGTCTGGTTCCGGCAAAACAACGCTTCTTAGAATTATCGCGGGACTTGAAAATCCGGACAGCGGCACGATAAAATTTTTTGGCGAAGAGTCCACAAACAAGCCTACAAAAGATAGAAAAGTGGGATTTGTATTTCAGCATTACGCGCTTTTTAAGCACATGAATGTTTTTGACAATATAGCTTTTGGCTTAAAAATCCGTCCGCGTTCCACAAGACCCAATAAAGAAGAGATAAGAGAGAAAGTATTTAAACTGCTTAAAATGGTGCAGTTGGAGCCTTTGGCAAACCGCCTTCCAAGCGAACTTTCGGGCGGTCAAAAACAAAGAGTCGCGCTTGCAAGAGCGTTGGCGGTGGAGCCGAGAGTTTTGCTTTTGGACGAACCTTTTGGGGCATTGGACGCCAAAGTAAGGCAGGAACTGCGCCGCTGGCTTAGATATTTGCATGACGAGATACACATAACGAGCGTATTTGTAACGCATGATCAAGAGGAGGCTTTGGAAGTTTCGGACAAAATAGTCATACTAAATAAAGGCAAAATAGAGCAGACAGGAACGCCCGAAGATGTTTACGACAATCCTACAAATCCTTTTGTGTACGGCTTTTTGGGAAATGTCAATCTATTTCATGCGAGGCTTGAAAAAGGCGCTTTACGGCTTGACGAAACGGACAGGCAAAAAGAGGATATTTCGTTTTTTATAAGACCTCATGATGTCAAAATAACCGCCGCAAATGAAGACGGCAAATCAATAGAGGCAAAAATAATCGCTTATAGAATCTTGGGGAGCCGCGTAAGAGTGGAGCTTAAAACGCTTCTGGGCGGAAAAGAGATAGAGGCGGATATAGATAAAAAAGAGTGGAAAGCTATCAAAAGTTCAAGCTCGGGAAGCGTTTATATCAAATTTATCGGCGCGAAAATTTACACATCGGACGAACACTGGAGCGATTATGTCATATAGGGCGGGTTGTCAAACTGAAACAATTGAGTTGTATTATGGGGAGTTATAATGCATAATTTACTGCAGCAAATCATAAGCAGGATAAATGGCACAATCGCCCTTTCATTTAGTTATCAAGCAGAAGATACGGCGGTTTTGCATCTTTTGTCCCAGTGCCAAATCAACTCTTTGGAAGTTTTTACATTAGACACGGGAAAGCTTTTTAGCGAGTGTAAAAAGCTTCATACGGAAACGGAAGAGTTTTTTAATATATCCATCAAAAAATATCTGCCAAAAAGTTTAGATGTGGAAAATTTGGAAAAAACTCTTGGAGATTGGGGCATGAGAGAGAGTTTGGCAAATCGCCGCCTTTGCTGTCATGTGAGAAAAGTTGAACCGCTTGAACGAGCATTAAAGGGCAAAAGCGCGTGGGTAACGGGGCTTCGCGCAGCGCATGGCGTTACAAGAAGCAGTATTCAAATCGTAGAGTATGACGAAAAATTTAATCTTTTTAAGATAAATCCCATTGCATTTTGGAGCGATGAAGAGTTGTTTGCTTATATAAAAGAGTATAATCTCCCTCTTAATCCTCTCTACTCAAAAGGCTTCAAAAGCATAGGATGCGCGCCATGTACAAGAGCCGTAAAGGAAGGCGAAGATATAAGGGCGGGCAGATGGTGGTGGGAAAATCCCGAACACAAAGAGTGCGGCCTGCATATAAAGGAAAAATAGATGGATAAACTTGACAAATTAGAATCGCAAAGCATATTTATCATAAGAGAAGCTTACAAATCGTTCAAAAATATCGGCATGCTCTGGTCTATCGGCAAAGACAGTACGGTTTTATTGTGGCTCGCTAAAAAGGCATTTTTAGGGCATGTGCCGTTTGAACTTATACATGTGGATACAAGCTTTAAAATTCCAGAAATGATAACTTACCGCGATAAAATAGCCAAAGAGTTAAAACTGCGCCTTGTTGTCGGGCAAAACAAAAAAGCGCTTTTGGAAGGAAGGACTTTTGTAAACGGACTTGACAGGATATCCTGCTGTAAAGAGCTAAAAAGTTCCGCCTTAAAGCATACGCTTGATGGAGATTGGGAGAGATTGGTTTACGACCCGAAAACGGACAAATGGAGCGAAGTAAAAAACGCGCAAGCCTATAACGCCGTCATAGTCGGGGTAAGAAGCGACGAAGAGGGAAGCCGTTCAAAAGAGAGAGTATTTTCGGCGCGCGATGAAAAAAGCGAATGGGACGCAAGCACGCAGCCGCCAGAACTTTGGAATCTTTACAAAACCGAATTTGCGCCCAAAACGCATGTAAGAGTGCATCCCCTTTTAGAGTGGACGGAGCTTAATATCTGGGAATATATAGACAGGGAAAATATACCCGTTATCCCCGTCTATTTCAATCAAGGCGAAGGCAAAAGATACCGCTCTTTGGGCTGCTATCCATGTACAAGCCCTGTTGAGTCCGAAGCTAAAAATCCAAAAGAGATTATAGCCGAACTCACAAGCGGCAAATTTAAAAATATAGCCGAGCGTTCGGGTCGTGCACAGGATATTGAGGGCGGCGGCACGCTTGAGGCATTGAGAAAAGACGGGTATATGTGATGAGAGTTTCATATTGTCGGATAAAAATCCGAAACAAAAAAGGATATGAAAGGTGAAAGCAATTGCTGATTTTAACCTTGCAAATGATTTTTTGAATTGCCGCGCGATAATTACAAAAGGGCGGATTTGCGGCGGTAAAAAATTATTGCGCCTCATGCTAAACACAGTCGCGAGAGGAAAGCCTCCAAAAGGGGCTTGTTCGCTTTTGACGCAAAAATGCAAAAGCTCAAAAATAGATAAATGGACAATGAGAGATAAAATATTGCATAAGATTAGACTGTTGATTGCAAAAGAAATGCACGCCGTTTCATGCCATTTTCGCATAAATATACGCATATTTTTTCGTCATTGCGAGCCACGCCGTTCTTATCGTGAGCCGCTTAATTTTCTTTACCGCTATGAGCCGTCCTATCTCCTCCGCCATTGCGAACCGCTGCAAACGGCGCGGCAATCCATATTTTACGACAAAAAGAGCGTAATGCAAACAATAAACCGCTTTTTCTATCGTCATGTATGGATATATTTTCCCAGATTGTTTCGCTTCGCCCGCAATGACGGAAAAATATTGTCATTTCCGCAAAAGCGGGAATCCAAATCTACATTTCACATTTTATGTAATGATACAAAAAAAATAGTTTCCTGCCTGCCTCATGATAAGTTTTGGGCGAAAGGCTATCATTCGCGCGGAAATGAAGAAAATGCGGATTTGCGGCGGCAAAAAGCTCCATTTTTTCACTTCGTTTTCGGCGGAAATGCCAAAACGCAAATATTGCAAAAAAACAGAAAGGAATATACGCGATGAGCGGACAAAATATCGTATTTAACGAAAAAGAACGCATGAATATCGTCATAACAGGACATGTAGACCACGGCAAAAGTACGCTTGTGGGACGCCTTTTAGCCGATACCGCTTCGCTTCCGCAAGGCAAACTTGAAAGCGTAAAAGCCTCATGCGAAAAAAACGGCAGAGTTTTTGAATACTCCATGCTGCTTGACGCGCTTGAAGACGAACAAAAGCAAGGCATTACGATAGACAGCGCAAGGATTTTTTTCAAAAGCAAATTAAGAGAATATGTCATCATAGACGCGCCCGGACATATTGAATTTTTAAGAAATATGCTAAGCGGCGCATCGCGTGCGTCAGCCGCCGTGCTTGTCATAGACGCCGTTGAGGGAGTCGCTGAAAACTCCAAAAGACACGGACTGCTTTTATCGCTGCTTGGCATTTCGCAGGTGCTTGTCGCGATAAATAAACTTGACGCGCTAAATTACGGCGAAGAGGCTTTCAGAAAGATAAAAAACGAATACGAAGAGTATTTGAACTCTTTGCATGTAAAGCCTGTGGCGTTTATCCCCGTAAGCGCGCGAGAAGGTGAAAATATCGTGCGGCTCTCTTCTAAAATGCCGTGGTATCAGGGCAAAACGATACTGGAAGTGTTGGACAGTTTTCACAATCTCCCCTCAAATGAGGATCTGTTTTTTGCCATGCCGTTGCAGGATATTTACCGTTTCAGCAATGACAATGACGAACGCAGAATTTATGTCGGTACTATCGTAAGCGGCGGAGTAAAAACAGGGGATTTTGTAAGATTTCTGCCCTCAAACAAAGAGGCTCACATAAAAAATATAGAAGTTTGGAACGCGCCTTCAAAAACGCAAGCCAAGACCAATGAAGCGGCGGCTTTCACGCTGAAAGAAGAGATTTATGTAAAAAGCGGCGAAGTAATGGTGAAAGCAGATGAAAACGCTTTGGTGCATGCAAGCTCAAAAATCCGCGCAAACCTCATCTGGCTTGGGTCTCACCCTTTGGTATTTCACAAAAATTATCTATTTAAGTTAGGCGCGGCAAAAGTAAACGCAAAACTTGAAAAAATAGAGAGAGTTTTAGGCGGAGAAAACGAACAGCGCAGCGATTTGAAAAAAAACGAATGCGCAAGCGTGATACTCTCTTTGTCCCATCCCGCCGCGCTTTCAAGCTTTTATGATAATGCGGTTTTGGGAAGATTTGTTTTAGTGGATAATTTTGACGCGGTAGGCGGCGGAATAGTTCTTGAAAATATTCGTGAAGAAAATGCGGAAAAAGGCAACTTTGAAGAGGAATTGTTTACGCTTTTGAAAAAGCATTTTCCGCATAGATTTACAGACCAAAATCAAATTTTGTATCAAATTTAATAAACACAGGAGAAAAAATGAATATAAATATTAACGGCGAAACAAAAGAGTTTTCGCAAGGCAAGCTTTCGGTAGCGGAGCTTTTGAAGATTGAAAAAGTTGAAATGCCCGACATGGTATCCGTACAGTTAAATGACGAATTTTTAAGGCAAAACGAGTATGAGGGCGTATTCTTGAAAAATGGCGATATCGTCAATTTCTTGTATTTCATGGGCGGCGGCGCATGAGAGAGTGGAGCGATGAAGAATTAGAGAGGTATTCAAGACATATCATTTTGGAAGATGTCGGTATTGAAGGACAGGAGAAGATAATAAACGGCAAAGTTTTAGTCATCGGCGCGGGCGGTCTTGGCTCGCCGATAGCCTTTTATCTTGCGGCGGCTGGCGTTGGCGAAATAGGCATCGTGGACGGCGATGTAGTGGATATAAGCAATCTCCAGCGGCAAATCATACATTTTTCAAGCGATGTCGGCATTCCAAAAGTAGAGTCCGCAAAGCAGAAAATGACGGCGATTAATCCGCATGTAAAGGTAAATACTTACCACACCATGATAAGTGCGGATAATGTTTTGGATATTATCAAGCCTTACGATTTTGTGATAGACGGCACGGATAATTTTGCAACCAAATTTTTGATAAACGATGCGTGTATTTTGGCGGATAAACCCTATTCTCATGGAGGAATTTTGAGATTCTCAGGACAAACCATGACGATAAAGCCGCGGGTAAGCGCTTGTTATGCGTGCGTTTTTAACGCCCCGCCGCCTGCCGGCGTTGTGCCTACATGTTCAACTGCGGGGATACTCGGCGCCGTAGCGGGAATGCTCGGAGCCATACAAGCCGCCGAAGCTTTGAAATTTATTACGGGCGTTGGAACGCCTTTATATAATACGCTTCTTAGCTTTGAGGCAAAAAATATGGCGTTTAGAAGCGTAAAATTCGCCAAAAATCCCAAATGCAGAGTCTGCGGCGGAAGCGGCATAACGCATTTGCAAGATTACGAGCAAGCCGTATGCGAGGTAAAACATGATAAAAATTCCTGAAAATATATATGAAGCCATAATAAAACATGCACAAAGCAAAGCGCCGATAGAAGCATGCGGATATTTGGCGGGGATAAACGGCGAAGTAAAGGCGATATATGAAATGACAAACGCGGACAATAGCGAGGAGCATTTCAGTTTTGACCCCGAAGAGCAGTTTGCGGCTCTTAAAAGTGCGGGCAAAGCGGGGCTTCGCCTCATAGCCTGCTACCATTCGCACCCTGCAACGCCCGCGCGCCCTTCGCAGGAGGATATAAGGCTGGCTTACGACCCGAATATCAGTTATATTATCGTCTCATTAGCGCAGGATAAGCCTGTACTAAAATCATTTAAGATAAAAAACAAAGAGGCGGCAAACGAGGAAGTGGAGGTTTTATCATGAGCGGATATATTATCCCAAAGTCGGTAGAGAACGATTTTACCGCATTTACAAAGCAGTATAATGATTTTGCGAACGGCTCTTTGGACGCGCTTGCGTTTAAAACGATTCGCGTGCCGTTTGGCATTTACGAGCAAAGAGAGCCGAATACTTACATGGTAAGGGTTAAGCTTGGCGGCGGAGTTATCACTCCAAAACAGTTGCTCACGCTCTCAAATCTTTCCGAACAGTACGCAAATTCTATTTTGCATGTAACCACAAGGGGCGGCGTTCAGCTTCATTATGTGCAGTTTAAGGATTTTTTACCTATCGTTAAAGCCTTGCATGATGCGGGTTTGACAGGCAGAGGCGGCGGCGGAAATACGGTAAGAAACATTACAGCCGACCCGTACGCGGGAATTGCAAAAGACGAAGTTTTTGATATAACGCCGCATGTGCTTGCCTTAACTTCAAAGATGCTGGAGAGGAAAGATTCGTATTCGCTTCCGCGAAAATACAAGATAGCTTTCAGCGGCAGCAGCGCCGATAGAGGCGGAGCGACCTTTGTAGATGTGGGATTTATCGCCAAAATAAAAGACGGGAAAAGAGGTTTTAGCGTCTTTACGGCGGGCGGCATGGGAGCAAAATCGCAAGTCGCGCACCCTTTTTTAGAGTTTTTGGACGAGAGTGAGATTTTTTTATTTTCACAAGCCGTAAAAGAGGTATTTGACGAAAAGGGAAATAGAAAAAACAAGCACGCCGCGCGGCTTAGGTTTTTATTTGAAGAGTTGGGAGAAGAGGAGTTTAGAGAGCTTGTAAACGCCAAAATAGCCAAAATCAAAAATGAGGGCAACTGTCAGATAGAGTTAAAAGAGCTTCCTGAAATTGCGCCCATAAAAAGCGGTATTCCAACGCTAAACGCCGAAGAGCAGCTTTGGTGGGATAGATATATATACGCCCAAAAGCAGGAAGGTTATTTTTGCGCCAAAATTCCGCTCTCGCTGGGAGATTTGAGCGCGGCAAAGGCAAAAGAGCTGGCTTTAAAGCTTGACGAAATAGCTTTCAGCAGAGATGTTTTGAGATTTGGCAGCGACCAGAATATATATATTAGAAACTTAAACGCGAAAGAGTTAGTTTCGCTCTACCCGCTTTTAAAAGAGATTTCGCCGCTTGTAACAAAAAGCGCGGTTATCGGCGATAGCGTCGTTTGCACGGGCGCGGCTACATGCCAGCTTGGCATAACCATACCAAGAGGAGCTATAAAAGCCATAGAAAGCCGACTTGTAAAAGACGGCGTTAGCCTTGACGAATTAAAAGGCTTCAAAATCCACATGTCAGGCTGTCCGAACAGCTGCGGCAGGCACGCTGTAGCCGACCTTGGATTTTTCGGCAAAGTATTGCGCGAAGGCTCAAATCCATACCCTGCATATAATATATTGGCAGGTGCAAGGATAGGCGAAAATATCACTCGTTTCGGCAAAAAAATAGCCGATATAAGCGCGTATCATCTACCTTCGTTCACATCTGAACTATTGCAGTTTTGGATAGAGATTAAAAAAGATTATGAAAGTTTTGCGGACTGGATAGATAACGGCGGCGAAGAAAAAATATCAAAATTAGCCGAAAAATACTCCGAAGTTTCGCCGTTTGACGAGGATAAAAATCCCTATTACGATTACTCGGCAAAAGAGATTTTTTCACTCAAAGGAAGAGGCGCAGGGGAATGCAGCGCGGGCATGTACGACCTCATAGAAGCCGACAAAAAGGCTCTTATCGCAGCTTTGAAAGCAGAACTTAGCGATGTCAATCTCACAAATATAAGACTGCTTGCCGCAAGAATGCTGCTTATCGCAAGAGGCGAAGAGGCAAGAAGCGAAAAAGAGGTTTTGGAGGCTTTCAAAACTCATTTTATCAAAACAGGTCTCATAAGCGCCGATTTTGAGCCGCTTTTGGAAGGCAAAGCGTCAAAAGGGGTCGTAAATTTAGCAAATGCCGTTATAGAACTTTACGGCACTATGGATAACTCTTTAAAGTTTGCCGCAGAAAATACGCCTAAAATTCAGGCAAAAACAGAAAATAACGCCAAAAACGCCGATAAATTTAAAGATTACAGAGGCGTGGCGTGTCCGATGAATTTTGTAAAAACAAAAATGGATTTGTCGCAGATGAAAAGCGGCGAGGTTTTAGAAATACTGCTTGATGACGGCGCGCCGATAGACAATGTGCCTCGTTCTGTGGCTTCGGAAGGACATGCGGTATTGGAGCAGACGAAACAAGAAAACCACTGGATAGTCAGGATAAGGAAAAAATGAACATACTGCCCGCCGCGCTGACGCCGAAAAAAGTTTTATTGATAGGAGCAGGCAAAAGCGCCGCTTTGAAGGCAAAAAATATTTATAAAAGCGACTGCGCCCTCTCAATAGTCGCAAAAGAGATAAAAGACGCCTATTTTAAAGACAAAAATGTCATAAAAGAGCCGTTTTCCTTTGCTCATGTAAAAGAGTGCGATATTGTGGTAAACGCTTCCGGCGATGAGGGTTTGTCAAAGCTTTTATGGGAAAACAGAAAAAAACAGGGCTTTTTGCTAAACTGCGTGGATATGCCCGAATATTGTGATTTTTATTTTCAGGCGGTCGTCAAAAACCACGATTTGTGCGTGTCTGTCAGCACGGGCGGCGCATCTCCGAAATATGCGCAGTTTATAAGAGACATGATAAACGCCGTTTTGCCAAAACAGCCTAAAAAATTTTACGAAAATATAAAAGCGCAGAGAAAACAAAAGCCAGACAAAAAAATCGGCAAAGTTTTTCTCATAGGATGCGGCCCCGGGAGCGCGGATAACCTCACCATTAAAGCGCTCAAAGCCGTAATGTCCGTAGATGTTGCGCTGATTGATGCGCTAACGGGCAAAGAGATAATCAATTTGCTTCCAAAAAACTGCATAAAAATAGATGTCAGCAAACAAAAAGGCTGTCATAAATTTTCGCAGGACGAGATAAACGAAATGCTTTTGCGCTGCGCCAAAAAGGGATTTCGCACGGGAAGGCTCAAGGGCGGCGACCCAGCCGTTTTCGGGCGCGTCTTTGAAGAGGCGGCATTTTTGGCGCAAGAGGGCGTTCATGTAGAGATGATAAACGGCGTAAGTTCCGCATTTGCAGGCTGTTTGGCAGGAGGTATAGCGCCGACTTTAAGAGGTTTTTCGGCAGGCGCATTAATCGTTTCGGCGCATTTAAGGGAAAATAGATTTAATGACAACTGGATAGCGTTTTTGAGGGATTTTCCATACACTATGATAGTTCTGATGGCTTACAGTTTTGCCTCCAAAATAACGCAAAAAGCCAAAGAGACGGGCGTTTGCTTGGATATCCCCTCAGCCTTTGTCTCTCAAATAGACAGCGCGGAGCAAACGGCGGTATTCGGGACTTTGGGCAAACTTGAAGAGATGGCAAAACTTTGCAGTAAGCCTGCGATTTTGGTCATCGGAAAAGCCGTAAACGAAGCTTTTAAGATGCCATGCAGCATAAAAAGGGTAATTGTATAAAGTTTTTAAAAATATTTATGATAATATTCCAATTTTTATCGCCAGCCGCAAAAGGAGATTTATGAACGGATTTATAACAAAAGCGCTTCACACGCGAGCGCGCGTAAAAGACGCCAACGGCGCGTTAAGAACGCCGATATATGAAAATGCGGCGTTTGAATTTGACACAGCCGAAGATATTGACGATGTTTCCATAGGAAAAAGCATCGGTCATGTATATACAAGATCAAGCAATCCAACCGTTGAAAACTTCGAATTAAGCGTCAAAAATCTTACAAATTCGCTTGGAGTTATAGCTCTTGGCAGCGGCATGGCGGCAATAGCGACTACCATTTTGTCGCTTGTAAAAGCGGGGGACAGCGTCATAACGACAAAATACCTCTTCGGACATACGCTCGCCTTTTTTCAAAACACCCTCCCCTCGCTTGGCGTAAATGTAAAATTTGTAGATATTTTGGACGAAAAAGAGGTGGAAAAAGCCTGTGATAAAGATGTAAAATTGATATTTTTTGAGAGTATAAGCAACCCGCAACTTCAAGTAGCCGACATTGAAAAGCTCTCAAAATTATCGCACTCTTACGGTATCCCTCTTGTCGTAGATACGACTGCTACGCCATTTTATATGTTTGAGGCTAAAAAATTCGGCGTGGATATTGAAGTGCTTTCATCCACCAAATTTATCTCCGGCGGCGGTACAAGCGTGGGCGGACTTATCATAGAATACGGCTCGTTTGACTGGAAAAAGACGCCAAATTTAAAGCCAAATTACGACAAAGCGGGGCATTTTGCGTTTTTGCACAAGGCAAGAAAAGAGATTTTTCAAGGATTTGGGGCGGTTTTAAGTCCGCACAACGCCTATTTGCAAACGCTTGGACTTGAAACGATGGCTCTTAGGATTGACAGAGCATGTGAAAATACCCTCTCGCTTGCCGAATGGCTTGAGGGCAAAAAAGAGATAAAAAGCGTAAATTATCCCTCTTTAAAAAGTTCGCAGTTTTATGATATATCAAAAAAACAATTCAAATATGCAGGCTCTATTTTGACCATTGAGCTTGAGGACAAAACCGCGGCGTACCGCTTCATGAACAGGCTTAAAATCATACGAAGAGCCACAAATCTTCACGACAACAAAAGCCTCATCGTATCGCCTTATTTTGTCATATATCCTTTTAATTCGCATGAGGAAAAAATGGCTCTTAACATAACGACAGGTCTCATGAGACTCTCTGTAGGGATTGAAAATATAGAAGATTTGAAAGAGGATATAGAGCAGGCATTGGGCGTTTGAGATAAAGTTCATGCCTTAAAAACGATAAAAAAAGCTTGGTATTTAAAGTCATGCGTTTGATATCGGGCGCAAATTCGCCGATATTTATCTCATGCGCTTTTTTGTCATATCGCGCCCACGCAAAACATAATAATCACTCTTTCTTCGTCATTCCCGCCTTCCCTCACGATATGCGTTTTCTGCGAAAACTTTTTGCTCGCGCGGGAATGACGAAAGGAGACAATGGAATGACAATCCTCTATGTCATTCCTGCGACCGAACGACAATATGCTTCCCCTCCGTCATTCCCGCGTAGGCGGGAATCCAAAAAAGAATATTCACAAATAAATAAAGACAATATGAAAAGAATTGACATTTTATAACTCTCTTTTATTTTTTTTCACATTTTTATATTTTAAAGTTATTAGTTTGGATTCCCGCCTGCGCGGGAATGACAAAAAAGCGGAATGATGAAAGGACGGGGCGCAATGTATTTTATTTGCCGTTTGGGTGAGGGAAGGCGGGAATCCAAAAAAAATTGAAATTTTGATGTTTTTATTTTCTGGATTGCCGCGCTGCATTTTGCGGCTCGCGCCATGATAGGACAAATAGCTATTCAGCGACCCATACAAAACACAATAATTACAGCCGCTTTGTCATTCCCGCGCAGGCGGGAATCCAAAAAAACATGAAATAATCCCATGCAGATAAAAAAGTAGTTTTTATATTATTTAACTACTTTTATTGTCTTTAACTCTGGATTCCCGCATTCCTCGCAAATATCGTTTTCTACGAAAACTTTTTGCTCGCGCGGGAATGACGCAAAGGGTGTTGAAATGACGGAGAGGCAAGTTTCCGGATTGCCGCGACATTTTATGTCTCGTAATAATGAAAGAAGACATGATTGCTGCGCAGCATTTTGCGGTTTGCAATGACACGGGAGTGAATTCCCGCCCTCTCATGATATTATTGCACGGAAGTTTCGCATGAGCTGCGGAAAATATATGGATAGGATTCGGGGCATTTGCAACCATATCGGCAAAAAAGGAAGTTTTGGCATGCGCCGCGCCTTTTGGTAGTTTTAAACAGCTTTTTGGCATAATTTCTCTTTAATTTTGTCCCGATAGCTCAGCTGGATAGAGCGTCAGATTCCTAATCTGAAGGCCACGCGTTCGAATCGCGTTCGGGATACCACTTTTGGGAAGAAAATGTTCAAATATATTCTGTATTTTTTAGCCGTATATGCGGTTTTAGCTGCCATAATTGTTTTGCTTAATATTTTTGATATTTTGCCGTCAAGTTTGGAGAACAAATTCAATATAGCGGTTACCATTGCGAGCATTTGTCTGCCTGCCCATAAATTTGTAAAAAAATTTGAGAGAGTGCCAAACAGAAAAGAGAGTTTGATTTTCGCTTTCGGCGCTACATTTATTTCTGAAACCATAGGGTTATTGTTCTCAATATTTTTATTGTTTGATATTAACTTGGAGATATTGCTGCTTTTGGCATTTTTACTAATGGTGAAATTTTTAATAATTTTCTGGTTTTTCGGCTATTTTGGCAAACTGTTTCTTCAAGGCATCAATAAAAAATAATTTTTACTCCGTCTTTTTGTGTTTTTCTACCTGTTTGGATACAACTGTTTCGGCAAAAGGTATCAACAGTAATATAATAAATATAATTACAAAATTGTTTTGCATGCCGGATATCCTCTCATTTAGTTTTTGCGAAATAAGGTCTGTTATGAAGCCGTTTGATATCAATTCTCTCAAATCTTTATCCCACAAATCTTTTACTTTGCCTATGTCAAGCGAAGTGAATTTTTCTATTTTGGCGGTTAAGATTTTGTCTGCAAGAGCAGATGAAATTTTCTCTATAAGCCAAGTTTTGAGTGGTTGAGGAAAATTGTCATATTTGCTGAAAATATTGGTTACCAGCCCCGATGTATATATTTGAGCAGCGTCTCTTATATCGGCAATAGAGAGATTTTCAGGCAAACCGACATCGTCTAAAAACTCCATTGCCTGCGTATTTATAAACGGCGCGGCTTTATTTACAATCAAAACTGTCTCGTTTTTGGCATAGGCAATTGATGAATAAAGTACGGCAAATGCCATAAAAATTGCGGGAATATAGAGATAATAAAGATAAGTTATTTTATCCAAAATATGATTTTTGCGCTTAAAAAGTTTAAATTTTTTGCACAAAATCAACAAAATAATACTTAGCGTTAAAAATAAAAAAAGATATTTTGCAATAAATAAAAATGTCCCAAAATTAATATGTTCCGCGAATAATTCATACATAAATAACACCTTGAAAAAAATAAAGCGAATAATATCATATTTGGGCATAAACACTCTTTAATTTTTAATGTTATTTTTGGTAGCGCAATTGCATGTTATCTGCTTATCGCCGCTAATTTCAGCCGTAATAAATGCGCCGCTTGGACGACTATTGTGCCTTATAAA
>JAITAB010000031.1 GCA_031284315.1 Campylobacteraceae bacterium | reverse complement strand
GAGAGAATCAAGGAGAGTAATTGCGCGGGAATAACGCCCTTTATGTCTTCCCACAACCACTTTCGTCATTCCCACAACCACTTTCGTCATTCCCGCGACTTCTTTTGCCTTTCCATCGCTCCTTATGTCATTCCCGCGACCGAACGACAAACGCATGTACTCTCCTCCGTCATTCCCGCGACCTCTTTCGTCATTCCCGCGCAGGCGGGAATCCATTCTTTGCTCAATATTTTAATGTCTAAAAAATATAAAAATTAGTAGTTTTATTATTTTAATTCCATTCTTTGTTTTTCTTTTTGGATTCCCGCCTGCGCGGGAATGACGGAGGGGAACATGTATGCGCTTTATTTGCTACGCGGGAATGACGGAGGGGGGCGCATACGCTTTATTGTCGCTTGGTCGCGGGAATGACGGAAAAGTACATATATTCGCTTGTCATGCGAAAATGATGAAAAAAATTGTTATTAGAAGTATTCATAAGGCACAACATTTCGTCATTACAGAGCGGGAATCCATATTATTAATAATGTAATAATTCCGTCATTGCGAACCGATAAACATGAAACTAAATTCTCACTTCTTTTGCCTTTCCATCGCTCCTTATGTCATTCCCGCGCAGGCGGGAATCCAAACATAGGTAAAAAAGTAATTTCATATATTGCTTAACTATACTTTTTTGTTTTTTTGAATTACCATGCAATGTTTACCATGTTTTGAATTGTTTTTTTGGATTCCCGCCTACGCGGGAATGACATAAAGGATGCGGGAATGACGGAGGGGAACATGTATGCGCTTTATTGTCGCTTGGTCGTGGGAATGACGGAGGGGAGCATGTTGTTGCGCGGGAATGACATAAGGAGGCGCGGGAATGACAGAGAAGGTGCAATTCTGTGTTGGTTTATGAGAGATAGTAAGCTTAGAGTGGGATAGAAGAATTTATTTCAATACAACTTTTGTGTCGGTTCATGTAATAATGTAATAAGGATTTTGCTTTTTGGATTATTTCAATACAACTTTTGTGTCGGTTCATGCCATTTTCTTGCAAGGTCGCCCGTTTTAGAACCCTTATTTCAATACAACTTTTGTGTCGGTTCATGATCCAAATGAGATAATCATACAGAGCATAAAGAACGGATTTCAATACAACTTTTGTGTCGGTTCAAAAACTTTGCGTTGTGTGCCGCGCTCAAACTTATAGAATTAACGCAAATATATATGCCTATTTGGTTTGCGCGCTGAAACATTATGCGTTTTCGTTAAATTATCAATGCAAAGCGCGGCGGGTACAAACGCAAAAACATCAATGCAAATCGGCGTTTAAAACCACTTTTCTATTTGACCTGCCGACCGTCATCGCGCCCGTTTGGCTGTCTCTTCTAAAATGCAGACCGTTTAGCCCCGACAACTCTATAGCCTTAAATATATATCCGCCGCCGCTCTCTTGCTGTTTAAACTTAAATTTCGGATTTATCTCGAGTATGAGTTTTATCTGCTCTTTTGAGACAAATACTTTTGTGCCTTCAAGCACTGCAACGCCCGCATCCACTATGCAGCCGTCTCCAAGCGGTACGCCAGTAACGGAATTTGCGCCAAGCAGCGTATTTTTGCCGATACTTACAGGATTGCCGTTCGTGCCGCTAAGCACTCCGAGTATGCTTGCACCCCCGCCCACATCGCTTCCGTCTCCAACGACAACAGACGAACTTATGCGCCCTTCTACCATCACCGCGCCCGTTGTTCCCGCGTTAAAGTTGATATAACTTGCTCCTGGCATTAATGCCGTTCCTTTCGCCAGATACGCTCCCATTCTCACTTTTGAAGCGTCCATAATACGCACATTTTCTTCGGGTATCACATGCTGCAAAAAGCGCGGAAATTTATCCACCGAACTTATAAACGGATATGAACCGTCAAGTTTCATCTCTATCTCGTTTACCCTCAGCCATTCAAGCTCAACAGGCACATTCACGCACCATGCGACATTTTCCAAAAGCCCGAATATGCCGTTGAGATTTAGCGAACGAAGCGGCGCTTTGCCCAAAGAGAGCGCGTAAAGTTTGAGATAAACGCTCTCTATGGATTTGCATTCAGCGTCTTCAAAAAGAAAAACTATCCTGAAATTATTCTCCAAACCCTCGTCTTGAGTTATCTGGTAAAGACTTTTTATAACCTGTACATTGCGGTGGTTTACGCCAAACGCATCTTTTAGATAAGCATTAAAAATATTCAGCGCATTTTTCACAAACTTCTTTTTCACATCGCAGACAAATTCGCTTCCGCTAAAATCCACCTCAACTTCGCTCTCTATCAAAGCGCCTATAAATGCTGCGGCTGAGGCGTAATTTTCCTTCCAGTTTACCACCGGATAAGTCGCCTGCAAAATCTTCTCATTGTGCAGCTGTCCTCTATCTACTCTGGCTATGCCAAAGGCTATCGGTTCGCGGTAGCCGTCTATTTTTTTTACTTTGGCTGCATACGCTTTAAACTTCTTTTCACTCTCAACAGATTTCATAAATACCCCTTTAACCATTTGTTGTTTTGGAGGGCTGAATCGCGCGATTGTCGCCGCTAATGCCCTCTATTTTTTGCCACAAAGCCAAAGCCGCCTTTTTATAACGCTTTGCGCTTACCGTATCCGAATCAAATATCACGACGGGTTTTCCACTGTCTCCGCCCTGTCTTATTTTTGGCTCCAGAGGAATCTCCGCCAAAACCGAAGTATTGTATTTTTTAGCGATTTCCTCTCCCGTTTTTTTCCCGAATATATCATACTCTTTGCCGCATTCAGAACAGATAAAACCGCTCATATTTTCTATGATTCCAGCCGTAAAAATATGCAGTTTTTTAAACATATCAAGGCTTCTTTTAGCATCATCAAGCGCGACAGTCTGCGGAGTTGTAACGCAAATACCGCATGTAACGGGAACGCTTTGCGCCAAAGTCAGCTGCGCATCTCCTGATCCTGGCGGCATATCTATAAAAAGCACATCCAAATCGCCCCATAAAACATCGCCCAAAAGCTGCTCCATGGTCTTCATTATCATCGCGCCGCGCCAAATCAACGACTGTCCTTCGCCTATCAAAACGCCCATGCTCATCATTTCAAGCCCGTAAACTCTTAAAGGTTTTATTTTGCCGCCGAAAGCTTCGGGCTTTTGCTCCGTAACGCCAAGCATGCGCGGGATATTTGGCCCGTAAATATCCGCGTCTAAAATTCCGACTTTTTTGCCCTGTTCTACCAATGCCAGCGCAAGATTTACTGTCGTAGTGGATTTACCCACACCGCCTTTGCCCGAGCTTATCATGACAAAATTTTTGATATTTGAGGCTATATTTTTGCTTGAGCGCAAATTGCTTTTAACTTCGGGCTGTTTTGGCTGAAGTACGGTTATTTCGCTTTTTATCCCATTTTTATGCAAAAGCTGCGCCGCGTCTGTTTTGATTTTTGAAGCAGTTTGCGGATTGGCTGAGGGTATCTCTATCAAAATGAGAGCTTTACCATCTCTTATCTCAATATTTTTTACAAATCCAAAAGCTGCTATATCCTTTTGAAAGTCAGGATAAGTAACACAACTTAGCAGTTTTTTTATCTCTTCTTCATTAAGCATGCTGCTCCCCCTTAAAAAATGTCCCTATTTTTCACACTTAAATTTAATAAAAATATCATAAAATACTAAAAAGAACCAATTATCGGCACTCTTTAAGCATGGGAATGTAACACAAAAAAGATAAAAAAAAGCTTTCAGAATGTATAATATCGTAACATTTTACCGTAAAGGATACGAGATTGCTTGATATATCGTTAATAGTATTAAGTGCAGGCGAATCAAACCGCTTCATGGCAAAAGCCAAAAAACAGTGGCTCAGATCCTGCGATAAACCGCTGTGGCTTAGTACGGCAAACATGCTCGCTTCAAATTACGCTTTTAAAGATATAATCATAGCCGCAAACAGCGATGATTTGCGCTACATGTATAAATTTTGCGATTACAAAATCATTAAAGGCGGCACGACAAGGCAAAATTCGCTTATAAACGCGCTTCAGTATATACAAAGCGAATATGTTTTGGTAAGCGATGCGGCAAGGTGCGCCGTACCAAACGCTCTTACGCAAAGGATTTTGGAAGAGGCTGAAAGCGCGGATATTATCGTGCCGTATCTGCCCGCGGCGGATACAATCGTATATGAAGAAAAAACCATAAACCGCGATAAAGTTAAACTTATCCAAACGCCGCAGCTTTCCAAAACTAAAGTATTAAAATCCGCGCTCTCAAGCGGGGGCGATTTTACCGATGAAAGCAGTGCGGTAAGCGCGTATGGGGGCAGCGTCAAATATATTTTGGGTGATACAAAAGCAGAAAAACTGACATTTAAAAATGCTGGAAATTCGCCGCTTTTATTTATCGCGCCGCCCTCAAAAGAGACATTTACGGGGATTGGGTTTGACGCGCATGCGTATGAAAGCGGCAAGCCGATGTATCTTGGCGGCGTAAAAATAGAAGAGAGTTACGGCTTAAAAGCGCACTCTGACGGAGACGCGGTTATACATGCATTGATAGACGCGCTGCTGGGCGCGGCTGGAGCGGGCGATATAGGGGAGTGGTTTCCCGATACAAACATGAGATATAAGGATATAAATTCGGTTAAACTGCTTGAAAATATCGTGCAGTTTTTAACAAGAGTGGGATTTGAGATTGTCCACTGCGATATTACGGTTATCGCGCAAAAGCCTAAAATATCGCCGTTTAAAGATGCGATGTCAAAAAAATTGGCGCACATTTTAAATATATCCGCCTCTCATGTAAACGTAAAAGCTACAACAACTGAAAATATGGGCTTTACTGGACGCGAAGAGGGTATAGCCGTGCAGGCGGCAGCAACTCTTAAATATTATGATTGGACGGCAGATGAAAATATTAATCGTTGAAAATGAAGTTTATTTGGCGCAAAGTATTTCGGCTAAACTTTTGGAAGCGGGCTATTCATGCGAAATAGTTACCAATATAAAAGACGCTCTGAAAAATGAAAAGTATGACGCGGTGCTGCTCTCTACAAATATCTCGGGGCAAAATTTTTACCCCGTTATAGAAAAGCATAAAAACTCTATCGTCATACTGCTGATATCCTATATCAGTTCGGATACGATACTAAATCCCATAAAGGCGGGGGCAAGCGATTATATACAAAAGCCTTTCATGATAGAAGAGCTGCTGCGAAAACTTCATCATTTGAGGCTTCATAAAACGCTTATTGCCGAAAATAAAATGTTGAACGATTACATGAGCAATCTCTTTTTAAACAAGTCCCCAAAAGAGAGCATCAACAAAAAAATCACCATGCCGCTTATAGTGATAAGTCCTTTGCAGACTTATGCCGATGCCCTTGTATTTGAGTATGCAAAAGAGTTCAAAGAGCAGTTTAATTTTATTTCGCTTTCGTCTGAGGGCGCACTGGATAAAATAGCCAAAAATGACCCCTCAATACTTATATATGCGGTCAATTTGCAAGAGGTCAAAAGCAATGAAAAGAGTAAGATATTTAATGTGACAGAACACAAAAGAGTGATATTTTCCTCTACAAATCCCAATGAAGAGACGCCATACGAGACTATCCGTATCAATTCGAGCGATAATTTTTTTGAAAAGATAAATATTTTAACGATTGATGATTATGTAAGAAGCGTTTTGATGCATTTTCAAGATAAACTGCCCGATACAGAGCTGGCAAAAAAGCTCGGAATGTCAAGAAAAAGTTTATGGGAAAAAAGGAGGCGGTATGACATCAGGAAAAAATAGCAAAATAGAACAGTGCGCAAGAAATATTGAAAATTCGGATTATATAAAAGAGATTGGACGGCAAATCGCGGAGGTAAAGACAAATATTGGCGCGTTTAGCGTATCGGCTATTATAATGGTTGCCAATCCGTTTCACAGAGCACATGAAAGACTTGTAAGGATAACGCTTGAAAAGAGCGATTTGGTCGTGATTTTCCTGCTTGAATCGCAAGAGCATAAAGAGCTTTTGCCGTTTGCCCTGCGCAAAAAAACGCTTCAATATTTCGTAGATAACTACCTGCACAAAAACCGCGTTTTGGTGATACCGCTTAATAACAACGCTTTTGGCGCGGATTGTTTCAATGTCGCCGCGCATGGCATTGTCGCAAAATGTCTCGGGTGCGATACTTTGGTAGTTGGCGAATATCATAACGGCATCGGCTTTTATTACGACAATAACCGTTTGAAAATGTCTCTTGAAGGCTGCGAAAAATCGGCAAATATAGAGGTCGTATCGCGCTTTGTGTTTTGCAACGAATGCAATACCTTAGTCAGCGTCAAAACCTGCCCTCACGGTATGCACCATCACATCAAATATAACTCCTCGTCCCTCATCGCTCTTTTGAAAGAGGGCATTTTGCCGCCTGCGATGTTAATGCGCAAAGATATATCGGCTATAATTTTAAGCGCGATTTATCCAAGCCGTTTTAAAAATATAGCGCAGATTTACAATGACCTTTTTCCGGGTACGGGACTGATAGAAATGCACAGCGATGAGGATTTTTATATGGAGCTGATGAAGCTTTATCAGACAACATCTTTAACTTAAAGGAGAAATTTTGCAAAAAGTTTTTTTGACATTTTTTTATTCCGGTCTTTTTCCGAAAGCTCCCGGTACGGCAGGAACGATTGCGGGTGCGCTTTTGGGCTTTGGGATATTAAAAATCCTGCCCGTAAGCACGCTGTTTTTATTGACCGTTTTGATAAGCGTCATCGCGGTTGGCGTCATCAACAAATACGAAGCTTCCACAAATACCCATGACAACAGCCAAATAGTCATAGATGAAGTTGCAGGCGTCTGGCTTGCCATGTGCATTTCAGCGGACTTTTTAGCATCCAAAGGCGCGCAGGTCGGAGCTGTACAGGTTTTGCTAAGCATTTTGTTTTTCAGATTTTTTGATATCGCCAAACCCTCTGTCATAGGACGCATAGACCGCGAAGTAAATGGCGGCTTAGGCGTCATGGGAGACGACATAGTTGCGGGAATTTTTGCAGGTATCGTTACTGCCGGCGTATGGAACTTGATAAAACAGTTTGAAATAGTGCAAAATTACAACTTTTAAACAAATTTCGCAGTAAACATATAGAGTTTTTCAGTAATTTTTATGTTTTTGTCATTACGCTACAAACTGACAAAATCAGCGCAAAACACTTTTCGTCATTCCTATACTCCTTTCGTCATTCCCGTATGGCAAGTGAATACATATACCTTTTCATCATTCCCGCGTTCCCTTTTCGTCCTTCCCATATTTTCTTTTCGTTATTCTCATTTCCTTATGTCATTCCCGCGCGAGCGATACTGCGTCAGCGTCATCGCGAGGCAGGCGGGAATCCAAAAAGAGTATTCATAAACAAACAAAAACAATATAAAAAGAATTGATATTTTATAACTCTCTTTTATTTTTTCACATTTTTATACTTTAAAGTCATTAGTTTGGATTCCCGCCTACGCGGGAATGACAAAAAGTGACGAGGGAATGACGAAAAGGGGCGCATGTGTTTTGCTGCCGTTTTATCGCGGGAATGACAGAATGGAGTGTCATACATTTTGCTTCGTTTGGTCGTGGAAATAAAGAAAAATGAACAAAACGCTTTGATTGTCGCTTGGTCGCGGGAATTACCTCTCTATCATTCCCATGCTTTCTCTCCATCATTCTCATTTCCTTATGTCATTCCCGCGTAGGCGGGAATCCATTCTGCGCATGAATGTATATAAAATTTGGATTCCCGTTTTCACGGGAATGGCATAAATGGTTGCCATTGCGAGAGAAGCGCCGCAATCCATTTAATACATAAATACAATTAAAATTTGGATTCCCGCCTACGCGGGAATGACGGAAGAGGACGATGAAATGACGCAGGTGGTGCGGGAATGACAAAAAGGTGGCGCATGTGTTTTGCTGTCGTTTGGTCGCGGGAATTATTATCCCTCATTGTGTCATTCCCGCGCGAGCGATACTGCGTCAGCGTCATCGCGAGGCAGGCGGGAATCCATTCTTTTTGCTTCAATGTTTTAAAATCCAAAAAATGAAATGTTTTAATTTTATTGCCGTTTTTTTTGGATTCCCGCCTGCGCGGGAATGACGGAAGGGGCATGTATGCGTTTTTTGCCGCGCGGGAATGGCGGAAAGAAGAAAATTGCTGCGCTCGTTGTCGTTTGCTCGCAGAATGAAGCGGTAAATTGAAAACATGCGAAAGCGGGTTTAGCTTGCTGAAATGTTTTGCATGTGAGAGCGTTTTTGCGGGCAAAGTCCATAGAAACGGCGCGATTATTTCTGTGCCATAGCGCAAACTGTTACAATTGCGGCAATAGTCGTAAAAACTGCATTTTATTTCATGCAGACATTTAGCGCGGTTTTAAAGTCAAGCCAAACTCACCACTTATTTATATGCACTTTTTGCGCCGCATATTTATTTTTCGGCGCTTCTTCGCCTTTTGGATAACCTATCGGTATGACATTCAAAGGTATGATATTTTCAGGCAGATGAAAAAGTTTTTTCACAAAAGAGACAAGCTCTTTTTGCGGATAGAGAGCCGTCCATACCGCGCCAAATCCAAATGCTTCAACGCTTAAAAGGATATTTTGCGAAGCTGCAGAACAGTCAAGCTCCCATGCAAGTTCACTCGTTTTTGTATCCGCGCATACTATGATAGCCGCTGACGCGCCATAGAGCATTTTTGCATAAGGCAGACCGTCTGCCAACGCGTCCAAAATGGAACGATTGTCAATGATGATAAAATGCCATGGCTGCAAATTCATAGCGCTCGGCGCGGCGAATGCGGCTTTTATAATCTCATCCAATGTCTCTTTTGGTACGGCTTTACCGCCCTCTTTAAAACTTCTGACACTTTTTCTTCCATGTATAATAGACAATACCGCTTTTGGTAAATCTGTCATGTGAACTCCTTTGTTTTTGTGGTCTAATTTTATCCAAAATTGGTTATATTTCTGTAAACTTTATCCCGCGAGCCGCATTAATGGTAGTTCGTTTCCCCAAGCGCATCTAAAAATATTTTGAACTCCTTTTTTTGTTTCGCGCATAGTTTTAGCTTCCATGTAACGCTTTCCGCGCCAAATTCCCTCTCCCCAAACGCCGCTTCTATTTTTTCCAAAAAGTGTTCTATTCTTGAAACGGAGCCGTATTTGCATGCGAATATAAAATTCTCTTTTTGCTCGTAAACGGTAACTTTTGCTTCGTTCAAAACAGATTTTGCCGCCGTAGAATAAGCTCTGACAAGTCCTCCTGTGCCGAGTTTTACGCCGCCAAAATAGCGCACGACTAAAACGCAGACATTTATAAACTCCGCGCCTCTTAAAACATTCAGTATCGGCTGCGCCGATGTGCCTTTGGGTTCGCCGTCATCGCTGCCGTTTTCTACGATTTGATTAAATTCATTTAATTTTCTGTAAGCCCAGACTACATGCGCGGCTTTAGGGTGTTCTGTTTTTAATTTCATGCGCAAAGCGTCAAATTCATTCACAGGCGCGGCATACGTTATAAAAATTGATTTTTTAACTTCATATCGGCAAAAATTTGTATCATTTAGCGTCTGCATGGGGGCATTTTAGCAAAAACTCTCTGAAAAATTTGCAACTAAAGGCAAAATAATATACAATATAAGCCGCAATTTCTTTCAAAGGGGTTTTGATTGTTTACAAATACGCTCTATTTTGATATACCTTCTACGACTAAAACGGAGGAGCTTTGGAGCAAAATATCCGTTGAGTACAATTCAAATGCGGTCGGTTATTACGACCTGCCGATTGACGGGGAAAAATTGCTGTTGGATATAGGAGTATGGGGAGCAGGACTGCGAAATATACGAAATGTCGTAATTGTCGGAGTCGGCGGCAGCTCTTTGGGAGCAAAAGCCGTGTATTCCATGCTTTTTTATGAGAAAAAAGCCGATGCGCCGAAATTATATTTTCTTGAAAATATTGACCCGCTTGGCATCAAAAAAACGCTTCAAAGCATAAAGCTTGACGAAAGCCTCTTTTTGATTGTTTCCAAGTCGGGAACCACTTTGGACACCATATCCATCGCCAAAATTATCATGGTGCATTTTAATATTTTTCCGGGCGATAAAGCTTTTGGCAAATATTTTGCCGTAATTACGGATAACGGTTCGGTTTTAAATAAATTCGCAAACGAGTACGGCTTGAAGAGTTTTTTTATACCGAAAAATGTCGGCGGACGGTTTTCCGTACTGAGCGCGGCGGGCATTGTACCGCTAACTCTCGGCGGGATTGACACCGTCAAACTCTTGGAAGGCGCGGCGGCATGCAGAAATGATTTTTTTGAGTGCAAACTTGATACGCTTATCAAAAAATCGCTCGCTTACACTGTCAAAGTCGGGCAAAATATCAATGTTTTGTTTTCGTATTCGGATATTTTTCGCGATTTTAACGCATGGTTCGTGCAGTTGTGGGCGGAATCTTTGGGCAAGAAAAAAGGCGGGGAACGCATCGGTTTGACGCCTGTCGGGCTTATAGGCGCGATAGACCAGCACTCGTTTTTGCAGCTTATCATGGACGGTCCGAAAGATAAAAGCGTAACATTTATCAGAATTGAAAACTTGACGGAAGATATTATTGTGCCTGATATTTCTTTGAAATATATAGAAAAAAACAATTTAAAAAAAGGCATCACAGCCGCAGAACTCTTGAACGAGCAGGCGATTGCCACAATGAAAAGCGTAATAAACGAGGGCATCATAACGGACGAGATAGTTTTGTCAAAAGCGGATGCGTATCATGCGGGCTATCTGATATACTATTTTGAACTTTTGACATCTTTATGCGGATTGTTGCTCGAAATAAATACTTACAATCAGCCCGGCGTAGAGACAGGCAAAAAGATACTTTTGAGCAAAATAGGAAAATAACCGCGCAAAAAATTATTTTAATATGCGCGGCAGAGTTATGCCTTTTTGCCCCTGATATTTACCCGCTTTGTCCTTATATGTAACTTCGCATGGAGTGTCGCCCTCAAAAAACAGCACTTGCGCGATGCCTTCATTGGCGTAAATTTTCGCGGGCAGAGGCGTGGTATTTGAAATCTCTATCGTGATATGCCCTTCAAACTCAGGCTCAAAAGGCGTTACATTGACGATAATGCCGCATCTTGCGTATGTGCTTTTGCCAAGACATATCGCAAGGACATTTTTGGGAATCCTAAAATACTCTATCGTTCTTGCCAGCGCAAAAGAGTTCGGCGGCACGATACATACATCGCCTTCGTAATCTATAATATTTTTTGCCTCAAAATTTTTCGGGTCAACAACGGTAGAATTTACATTGGTAAATATCTTAAATTCTCTGCCTACTCTTATATCATATCCGTAACTGCTAACGCCGTAACTTACGACATTTGAGCCGACTTGCCCGCTTTCAAACGGTTCTATCATTTTCTCTTTTAAAGACTTCTCTCTTATCCAACTGTCTGCTTTCAATCCCATGTGTATCCTTAAGAACAAGTTATAATGAAGTGTGGTATTATAACACACAACTTAGCGCCGCGCTACTTTTTTGCGGTGAAAATAACAGGAGATATGGATATGAATAAACAGGATTTGAATATAAAGGAGTTGATACGCATCTTTGATAAGAGCGGTATGACAAAACTCAAAATAACAGAGGGCGACTTTTGCATAGACATGCGAAAAGAGGCGGCTTCTCAAGCATTTATAAGCGAAATGCCGCAGATTGTTTCACAAACGCATCAAGCGGCTGTAAAAATACAAGAAGAGAGCGCAGAATCCCCCAAAAGCAATCTTCCCACTTTCAAATCCCCCATGGTAGGCACATTTTACAAAGCTCCCTCTCCGGGTGCGGAAGCGTTTGTAAAAATCGGCAGCGTGGTTAGAAAAGGACAGCCCATCGCTATCGTTGAGGCTATGAAGATTATGAACGAAATAGATGCGGAGTTTGATTGCAGGATTGTGGATATTTTAGTAGAAGACGGACAGCCTGTAGAGTTTGACATGCCGCTGTTTAGCGTGGAGAAACTATAATGAGCACAATCAAAAGAATACTGATTGCCAATCGCGGCGAAATCGCGCTTAGAGCCATACGAACCATAAAGGAGATGGGCAAACAAGCCATCGCAGTATATTCTACCGCCGATAAAGACGCTCTATATTTGCAGCTCGCGGACGCTTCTATATGTATAGGCGGCGAAAAGTCTTCCCAAAGCTATCTTAGCATTCCCTCAATTATTTCAGCGGCTGAAATAAGCGAGTGCGATGCGATATTTCCCGGATACGGCTTTCTTAGCGAAAATCAAAATTTTGTAGAAATCTGCGAACATCACAAGATAAAATTTATAGGACCAAGCGCAGATGCCATGATAATGATGAGCGACAAGTCAAAAGCCAAAGATGTTATGAAAAAAGCGGGCGTTCCCGTTATCCCGGGCTCCGAGGGCGCGCTTGTGGATTTGCATGATGCATACAAAAATGCGGACGAGATAGGCTATCCCGTTATCATTAAAGCCGCAGCAGGCGGCGGCGGACGCGGCATGAGAGTAGTTGAGAAAAAAGAAGATTTGGAAAAATTATATTTAGCCGCAGAGAGCGAAGCGATAACCGCTTTTGGAGACGGTACGCTTTATATGGAGAAATTTATCAAAAAACCGCGCCATATAGAGGTGCAGGTGATGGGCGACAAATATAGAAACGCTATTCACATAGGCGAGCGCGACTGCTCCATGCAAAGGCGGCATCAAAAACTTATAGAAGAATCCCCAGCCATACTTTTGGACGATGATACAAGGCAAAAGCTCCATGAAACGGCTATCCGCGCCACGCAGGCTATCGGATACGAAGGGGCGGGGACATTTGAATTTTTAGTGGACGAAAATAAAAATTTCTACTTCATGGAGATGAACACGAGGCTTCAAGTTGAACATTGCGTAAGTGAAATGGTAAGCGGGCTTGATATCATTGAGTTGATGATAAGAGTAGCTGAGGGCGAAAAACTGCCTTCGCAGGAGAGTATCAAACTCAAAGGACACTCCATAGAGTGCAGGATAACTGCCGAAGATCCTGTGAGATTTATACCAAGCCCGGGCAAAATCAGCAAATATATAGCTCCCGGCGGCAGAAATGTGAGAATGGACTCTCATGCATATCAAGGCTATGTCGTGCCGCCTCACTACGACTCCATGATAGGCAAACTTATCGTGTGGGCGGAAGATAGACCGCGCGCCATAGCGAAAATGAAGCAGGCGTTAAGCGAACTTACGATCGAAGGTATCAGCTGCACCAAAACTTTTCATCAAAAAATGATGGAAAATCCTGATTTTATAAACAATAACTACGACACAAATTATCTCTCAAATCATTAAAAATAGGCGCGCTAAGTGCGCGCCTTGTGGATTTAAGGCAGTCTTATCACCGTAATGCTTGCTCTTGCCTTTACCGTTTCAAAATACTCTTTTATGATAGAGCTTTCCTGTCTGGACGCGAGTTTTGCCATTATGGCGTTTTTCACTTGCTCAAACGCTACGGCATTCTCGCCGTTTTTCGCCGTTACGGAGTATCTCACAAAACCGTTTTTTGTCTGCATGACAGGCGTTTGTGCGCCGATTTTTGTCATGGAAAGCATGGCTATAATATTTGGATTTTCATCTGCACTGAACAGTTTTTCTTCGGAAAATTTTACGGTTTGATTGTCCGCGCTTTCATTGGATATATTTACCAGATTTTGGTCGTCATAGCTTTCAAATTTTATAACATCAAAACTCTCATACCGCTTGAATTCTTCGGGATTGGCGTTATAATATGCGAGCAGATGATCGTCTTCTATGCTTTGATATTTACCGCTCATGATGTATTGATAAAGCTTTTCGCGCTGCATAGTCTGCTTTAATTCCATTCTGTAAGCGTCTGCGGAGAGTCCTTCTCCAAGAAGCAGTCTGTAAAACTCCTGAACGCTCACGCCGTTCTTCGCCGCAATCGCTTCTATCTGCTGATTTAGCGCAAAATCATCCACCTGAATATTCATCTGTTTGATTTGCGACAACTCCAATTTTTGTCTTACGAGTATATCCAAAGCCTCTTTGGACGAAATATTATACTGCTTGGAAAGCCTGAAAATTTCATAAATAGTTATAGGTTCATTATCAACTATAACCGATACGGCATCAACGAGTACAGCGTTTGCATTAACGCTTAAAAAAAGTCCGCAGAGCGCGGCAAATAAACTTTTTTTTAGTATCACTCTAATCCTTTATTAAGTAAAAATCAATATAATGGCGCACTTAAAAGCTGCAATATTAGCATTTTTTTATTAATCAATCAAATTAAAGCGGAAAATCGCCGCAATTTCCTTGATGAACAAGAGGATTTTATTATGATTATTACAAGATTTGCGCCTTCACCGACCGGATATTTGCATATCGGAGGATTAAGAACGGCTCTTTACAATTACCTTTGGGCAAGACGAAACGGCGGAAAATTTCTGCTTCGCATTGAAGATACGGATTTGAAAAGAAACTCCATAGAAGCCGCGCAGGCGATAGAAGAGGCTTTCAAATGGACAGGGCTTTCGTATGAGGGCGAAGTGGTTTACCAATCCCAAAGATTTGATTTATATAAAGAGTATGTACAAAAACTTTTAGATAAAAACCAAGCTTATTACTGCTACATGAGCAAAGAAGAGTTAGACGCTTTGCGCGAAGAGCAGACAGCCAGAAAAGAGCGCCCGCGCTACAACGGCAAATATAGAGATTTTAAAGGAACGCCGCCTGCGGGCATAGAGCCTGTTGTGCGTATAAAAGCTCCATTGAGCGGCGAGATAGCCTTTAAAGACGGCGTAAAGGGCAATATCAGCTTTAAAGCCGAAGATATTTTGGATGATTTTATCATCGCGCGAAGCGACGGTACGCCTACATATAATTTTACGGTTGTGATTGATGACGCGCTCATGGGCATAACGGATATTATACGCGGAGACGACCACCTTTCAAATACTCCGAAGCAGATAGTTCTTTACGAGGCTTTGGGATTTAACATGCCAAAGTTTTTTCATGTGCCGATGATAAACAATCCGCAAGGAAAAAAACTCTCAAAACGAGACGGCGCGATAGATGTCATGGAGTATAAAAGTCAGGGATATTTAAGCGAAGCTCTTTTAAATTTTCTTGTGAGGCTTGGCTGGAGCCACGGGGATCAGGAGATATTTTCGCTCGAAGAGATGATAAAGTTTTTTAATCCCAACGATATAAACGCTTCAGCTTCGTCTTACAATCAGCAAAAATTAGAGTGGCTCAACGCGCACTACATCAAAAACGCTGCGGCTAAAAGGCTTTGGCGGGAGGCTTTGGATTTTGGACTTGACATGAGAGAGGATAAAAATGCCGAAATGTTAGCCGACATGCTAAGAGAACGCGCAAAAACAACGGTTCAATTTGTGCAAATGGCAAAAAATATCATTGACGAGCCTCTATCGTATGATGCGCAGGCTGTGGAAAAATTCGCAGCCCCTTCAAGCGCGGCATATTTAAAAAATTATGCTGAGTTTTTGAAAAACAACAGCGGGGATTTTGAAAGTTTGACAAATGAGTTTTTGGAAAAAAATACCATAAAATTAAAAGAGATAGCGCAGCTTGTCCGCATAGCGCTTACTGGCTCATCTGTCAGTCCGTCCATATTTGAAGTGATGAATATCGTTGGACTAAAAGCCGTTTTATCGCGGCTTGAAAAATTTATAGATTTTTTAGAAAAAGGTAAATAATGAGCAAAATAACGGAACAGGAAGTTTTGGATTATCACATCGGCGGGAAAATAGAAGTTACCGTCAAAGCGCAATGCGAAAGTTCAAGAGATTTGAGTATGGCTTATACGCCGGGCGTTGCCATTCCATGCCTTGAAATAGAAAAAGACAATGAGTTAGCTTACACATATACCAATAAATCAAATTTAGTAGCCGTTATCACAAATTCCACTTCTATTTTGGGACTTGGCAAAATAAGCCCCGTAGCGGGAAAGCCCGTCATGGAAGGCAAAGCGGTTTTATTTAAAAAATTTGCAGACATAGATTCTTACGATATTGAGATAGACGCTACGGATACTAACGCGTTTATAGAGATTGTCCGCGCTATTTCGCCGACATTCGGCGGCATAAACCTTGAAGACATAAAAGCTCCAGAATGTTTTGAAATAGAGAGCAAATTGCAAGAGGCGGTAGATATTCCCGTTATGCATGACGACCAGCATGGAACGGCGATAATAACGAGCGCAGGACTTATAAACGCGCTTGAAATAAGCGGCAAAAATATCGCCGATATGAAGATAGTCGTTTCAGGAGCGGGCGCGGCAGGCACGGCATGCGCTAAAATGTATAAAGCTTTGGGCGCGAAAAATATCGTCATGGCGGACTCAAAAGGCGTCATATACAAAGGCAGAGAAGAGTTTGACAAGCATAAAAGCGGATTTGCGATAGAGACAAAAGATAGAAGTTTAGCCGATGCAATGAGGGGCGCGGATATGTTTTTGGGGCTTTCGCGCGCGGGATTGCTCACGCAGGATATGGTAAAGTCTATGAATAAAAATCCCATTATTTTCGCGCTTGCCAATCCAACGCCTGAAATTTTGCCCGAAACTGCAATGGCGGTTAGAGACGATATTATCATGGGAACAGGCAGAAGCGATTATCCCAATCAAGTAAATAATGTTCTTGGATTTCCGTTTATATTTAGAGGCGCTTTGGATGTCCGCGCGAAAAAAATAACGGAAAATATGAAAATGGCGGCGGCGAAAGCTTTGGCAAATCTCGCAAAAGAAAGCGTACCCGACTATGTCAAAAACGCATATAACAGCGCGGAGTTTTCATTCGGCAAAGATTATGTGATACCAAAACCGTTTGACAAAAGAGCGCTTGTCAGAGTAGCGGCGGCAGTTGCAAAAGCGGCAATTGACGATGGCGCGGCAAGAGTTAAGGATTTTGACATGGAAGCTTATATAAAAAGTTTAGAAGAGAAGATTAAATAGAGGCATACTATACTCATCGGCGATTTAACATAAAGGATAGCGTATGAGATTCATGGCTTATTCTATCTATATTTTGAGTTTGGGTATATTCGCATTTTCGGCTTTGCAAAGCGCTTTTTTTAAGCATAGCGATTTGGCAAACGGTATTTCCATAGCGTTGGGAGGGTTATCTATCGTACTCCTTATTACAGCTTTTATACTTAAAAAAACTTGCGAAGACGACTATTTGGCGGAACATTTCGCGTATCAATTTAAAGCAATGATGGTAATGTTTCTTTATGGTCTTATTTTAGCCGCAGGATCTGTTTTAATTGCGTCGCTTTTGGGCGGATTTGATCAAAATGCTTTAGTTTCTTTAGCTTCTCTTGTCACTCCCTTTATAGTATTGATTGTCATCGTCGGCATCGTATCTTTTATACTTATTATATGGTTTTTGTACCGAAACATCAAAGGACTTATATATTTAAGCTTGGATAAAGATTTGTATCCGCAAGAAAACGGTTAAAATTTTTGGAGGAGAAAGGATAGCGTATGAGATTCATGGCTTATTCTATCTATATTTTGAGTTTGATTACAGCCATGCTTTTAGCTTTTCTAAAAGTTTTTTTTCAATACCATCGTTTTACAAAAGATATTTCCCCAACGCTTATTACGATATTTATCGTATTTATCGCCCTCTCTTTTATACTTAAAAAAATCTGCGAAGACGACTATTTGGCGGAGCATTTTTTCTATCAATTTAAATCAATGGCAATTATATTTCTCTATTTTTTTATTTTATCTGTATATTCGCTTTTATTTTTATTGTTTTTGGCTGCAAATAATAAATTAGCTTCTTTAGCCGCTCCGCTTACGGCGTTGTTTATCATTGTCTGTATTTATATCTTTTATGGTTTTTGCATGGTTTTTGTACAGGCATGTAAAAGGGCTGGTATATTTATTTCAAGGCAAAGATTTATATCCGATGAAGCCTTATAAACGCAATGTTTAAACAGTAAAAAAGTTTTACAAATGCGGCATTTGGCATTTATGTTTTAATAAAGCCATGCAGTTTTGCGCCTCTTGGAGCCTTTTATAATGACTGCGGTATTTGTTTTTGATTCCCGCCTTCTTGCCTCAAAGCTTTGCTTTTGGAAGACCCCCCCAATTACAATATGCGTTTCCTGCGGAAACTTGTCGTCAGATCGCGGGAATGACGAAAAAAATAGGAATTGCCGCTCTGTCATTCCCGTGAAAACGAGAATCTATGTTATTACGGCAAAAAGACTGTTGCCGCTATAAGATGAAATAGTTTTATTAATATGTTTGGATTCCCGCCTTCCTCGCGATGATGCTGACGCAGTATCGCTCGCGCGGGAATGACGGAAAGCTTTTATATGCAAAAAAATCTGCACAAACGAATATTTAAAAAACGCTTTGCCTGTCAGTTTAAGACAAACTTAATTAAATTATTTACGCCGCTCTTGCCATAAGCGAATCATTTTTGCTTGTATATTTTGCCGAAATAATTGAAAAAACTTTTATCGTTGTATTTTCTTACGGCTGTGTTATTTTGACTATTATATTTGCCGCATGGTTTTTGTACCGAAATATCAAAGATTTGATATATTTAAATAAAAATAAAGATTTATAGGCGCAGTTAATTTCACAGATTTAAAAGCCGCGCCGCTCTTAAAAATCTATCAAGCCCCGCCTGCGCTTTTGCGTCTATATCATAAGTGATAAGCTTTAAATACTCTTTTATATCTATCTTTGAAATACCGCGCTTTTGCGCGTAATCCTCTAAAATATACTGCGGTATAAAAATTTTCTGTTTTTTAAATTTATCAGCGGTTTTTTTGAAAAATCGGTAATGTTTATTGACGCTAAGCCTCGCAAAAACAAACGGCAAATGCTCTTTTTTATACCATGCCGCGCCCATGTCTATGTATTCGCGCGGATTTTCAAGATAGAGTTTCAGCGCACTGTCGCCTATTGTAACTTTGCCTTCGATTTTAAGCGTTTTAGCCAAAACATTTGATGTGGCAGAATGCGGGTCTTTGGCATAAACGCCTTTTTTAACAATCACGCTTTTTACCGCTTTTTTTGCCACAATTCCAGAATTTACAGTATGAAAACTTTTATGCGTACTTGCAATACTTGAAATATAGGCGGCGTCAATTCGGCGTTTTTTCAAACTCTCGTTCAGCTTGGCGGGATAGTTTTTTTTATACGCTATTGATTGTTTGAAAGAGTTTGGAAGCGATGTTTTTTTCAAAAATATATGAAAAGGAAGCATATTTATATAATCAATTTTTCCGAATGTCAAGCTAAAATCCTTAAAAATTCAATGGGATATTATATCGCTTGGGACTAAAAATTTTATTATAAAATTCTGTGCTATTCTAAAAAATATCAATTATAAAATTCTCAACTATTCTAAATAATATTTATGATAAAATCCAACACTTATATTAAAAATTTAGGAGATTTAATGGCAGCCGCAGCAAATCAGGTTGTATCAATGTTTTACGAATTAAAAGACATAGATGGAAATTTGCTTGATTCAAATATGAACAGCGCTCCTCTTTCGTTTATAATGGGCAAAAATCAGATAATTCCCGGACTTGAGAGCAAAATAGCAAATATGAGTCAAGGCGACATTTCGCATGTAGAGGTAAAAGCGGCAGACGCTTACGGCGAATATAACGACAGTTCTGTTCAAACGCTTCCGTCAGAACAGTTCGCGGGGATAAAATTATCTAACGGAATGACGCTTTACGGTCAGGGCGAGGACGGCAGTCCCGTTCAAGTTATCGTAAAAGAGTTTAACGAAAATGAAGTTACAGTTGATTTTAACCACCCTTTGGCGGGGCAGGATCTATATTTTAAGATTGAAATCGCAGAAGTTAGAGACGCAAGCGAAGACGAGTTGAAAAGCGGCTATGTGAGCGGCGCTCATCAATGCTCATGCGGACTTGATGACGATTGCTGCGGCGGACATGACCACGAAGACGGCGATTGTTGTGGCAGCCACTAATTTTATAGCAAACTCCCGCTCCTCAAAAGAGGCTGGAAGATTGGCAAATCTTCTGAAGAATTTGAATTTGAACGCGCTTATTGTCGGCGAAAAAGGCGTGGGCAAGATAACTCTTGCGCGGAATATAGTTGATACGGCAATGGTGGACGGCGCGGATTTAAATGCGGTTTTAAGCGCGATAGGTTCAAATTCAACGCTGATAATTTATGATTTTCACAAGATAAGCAACTATGTCGTTTTGAAAGAAGCGCTTTTAAAAGAGCCTGCACGCATTATCGCAGCCGCTTCAAAAAAGATTGACGAGAGTATAGCCGATGCTTTTTTCGGTCTAAAGATATTTATACCGCCGCTTAGCGAACGCCCCGAAGATATAGAAGCTTTGGCGCAAAAATTTCTGTATGAAGCAAAAGAACTTTTTGCATACGAAAATGCTGCGGATATTGATTTGGGCAAAATTCATTTAGATTTGAGCCAAAACGCCTATTCGCTGAGGCAGTCGGTTTATATGGCTTTTATTGCGGCGCAGTTTACAGAAAAAGATATTATGGATATTTTGGAGAAATTTTTCATAACGAAGCTCGGCAGCGGCGATGATTACCGCAAATTGCTTTACATTTTTGACACGCCGCTGTTGAGAGCGGGCTTTAAAAAGTTTCGTTCGCAGCTTGCAATGTCTAAAAATTTTGGTCTAAACAGAAACACTTTGCGTAAAAAAATATCCGAATTGCGACATTTTTTTAAAAACAGTGAATATAAACTCTAAAATCAGGATAAAAATATGCCGAAAAATATAGCGTTTATCTTCCCCGGACAAGGCTCGCAAACAACGGGCATGGGGAGAGATTTTTACGATAAAAGTTCTCTTGCGCGGGATATTTTTGAAAAGGCTTCAAAAAGGCTTGATATTGACATGCAAGCTCTTTTGTTTGAAGAAAATGAAAATCTAAACGAAACGCAGTTTGCGCAGCCTGCGATATTGCTGGTAAGCGCGGTAGCTTTGAAACTCTTTTTGGAAAATATACAAATTACGCCAAAATTTGTTTTGGGACACTCTCTTGGCGAAATAACTTCGCTCATCAGTATCGGCGCGCTTGATGCGTATGACGCGCTGGAACTTGTAAGGGCGCGCGGACTTTTGATGAAAAAGGCGTGCGAAGGCAAAAATGCGGGCATGATGGTACTTGTCGGGCTTGATGACGAAAAAAGTGAAAATATATGCAAAAGCGCGAGGGACGAAGGCAGGCAAATCTGGGCGGCGAACTACAACAACGACGGGCAAATCGTCATAGCAGGATTAAAAGACGACCTTAATTTATATGCCGATAAATTTAAAGCCGCAGGCGCAAAAAGGGCTTTGCTTTTGCCCATGTCGGTAGCAAGCCACTGTCCGCTTTTGTCGGACGCGCAAGCGCCGTTACGCGAAAAACTGGATCAATTTATAAAGGACAGTTTCAATTCTCATGTCATTTCGAATGTAAACGCCAATCCTTATAACAGCAAAAAAGAGGCTGTGGATTTGCTTGAACAACAGCTTGTTTCGCCCGTTTTATACAAACAATCCATAAGCGGACAAAAAATAGATGCATTTATAGAGTTCGGCGGTTCGGTACTAAAAGGCTTGAATAAACGATTGAACGACGCGCCGACATTCAGCATAACGAACATGACAACGCTTGAAGAAACGCTCAAAGAGGTAAAATGAAAATAGCAATCATGGGAGCGATGGTAGAAGAGATAACTCCGCTTTTGGAGAGATTTAAAGAGTATGAGACGATAGAGTTTGCCAAAAACAAATTTTATGCGCTCAAATACAAAAACATGGATATAACCATAGCTTACAGCAAAATCGGCAAAGTAAACGCGGCTCTTACGGCGTCTATTTTGATAAACAGATTTGGCGCGCAAAAGCTGCTTTTTTCGGGCGTTGCGGGAGCTGTGGACGAAACGCTTCACATTGGCGACCTCATAGCGGCAAGCACATTGACGCAGCATGACCTTGATATAACGGTATTCGGGCATCCTTATGGATTTGTGCCTGAAAGTCAAATTTTTATAAAAAGCGATGAAAAACTTTTGCAAATAGCTCATGAAACGGCGCGTTCTCTTAAACTTACGCTGAAAGACGGCGTTATTGCCACAGGCGACCAATTTATCTGCGACGGCGCAAAAAAAGAGTGGATAAAAAATACCTTTAACGCGAACGCCATAGAGATGGAAGGCGCGGGCGTGGCTTTTGTATGCGACGCGCTTGGCGTTCCGTTTTTTATTTTGCGTGCGATAAGCGATGCGGCAGACGCAAAAGCGGGGTTTGATTTTGACGAATTTTTGCAAAGCAGTTCAAAAATAAGCGCCGATTTTATAATCGCTATGCTTGAGAGGATGTAACATGGAAGAGATAAATATAAGTAAATCGATACTGCGCTCGCTTGGCAGAACAAACGCTAAATACGGACTTATCACGCAAGGCGACAAAGTGCTTTTAGGGCTTAGCGGCGGCAAGGATTCGCTCTCGCTTGCTCATGCTCTTAAACATACGCAAAAAGTCGCGCCGTTTGAGTTTGAATTTGAAGCTGCGACCGTAACTTACGGCATGGGCGAGGATTTGAATACTTTGCATGAACACTGCCTGAAATACGGCATTAAACATACCATTATAGATACTTCCATTTTTGAGCTGGCAAAAGATAAAATCCGCAAAAACTCCTCATTTTGCAGCTTTTTTTCGCGCATGAGAAGAGGAGCTTTATATACTTACGCGCTTGAAAACGGCTTCAATAAACTTGCCTTAGCGCATCATCTTGACGACGCGGCAGAGAGTTTTTTTATGAATTTTATGAATAACGGAACTTTGCGCTCAATGCCGCCCGTATATAAAGCCGATAACGGCATCATCGTTATCCGTCCTTTAATACATGTAAGAGAGAGGCAGCTTAGAGACAACGCCGTTTTAAACAATCTCCCCACGATAGGCGATGAAGCGTGTCCTGCGATGCGGTTTGATGTGAAAATGCCGCATGCAAGATATGAGACAAAAGAGCTTTTGGCAAATCTTGAAAAATCCCACCCGAGCCTTTTTGTATCGCTAAAAGGGGCGTTTGAGAAAGTGCAGACAAACAGTTTTTGTCAAAAAGAGTTTTTGGAAGTTTAAAAGATAAAATTTTTAGATTGTTTTTTATAAGGAAGCCGCATGAAATATTTTTTGCTTTTTGCTCTGCTCTCTTTGGGTTGCTTGAGAGCTGATACCAAAACCAATTCCATAGGCGTAGAGTTTGTACTTATCCCTGACGGAAGCTTCATGATGGGGTGCGATGCGGGCGGTGAAGATTGTTGGGAAGACGAAGCTCCAAAACACCGCGTAATCATTTCAAAATCGTTTTATCTTGGAAAATATGAAGTTACGCAAAAACAATGGAAAGCGCTGATGGGAAATAATCCCGGCAAAGTGAAAGGAGACAGCCTGCCCGTTACTAATGTCTCATGGAACGATGCCATAGCTTTTATCAAAAAGCTGAACGACAAGGAAGGCGTGAATATTTACAGGCTTCCAAGCGAAGCGGAATGGGAATACGCCCTTAGAGCAGGAACAAACACGACATATTTTTGGGGCGAAAGCGGCGAAAACAGTATAGCAAATCAATACGCATGGCTTAATTCAAACAGCCGTTATGAAATCCAAAAAACAGGTCAGAAAAAGCCCAATGCATGGGGACTTTACGATATGGTAGGAAATGTTTGGGAGTGGACAAACGACTTTTATCGGGAAGATTATTATCAATACAGCCCCATAACAGACCCAAAAGGAGCCGACGAAGGCGTTGAAAAAATAATAAGAGGCGGCAGTTACGAAGAAAATACAAATTTCGCCCGCTCATCATACAGACATGACGGCTATTACAGCGCAGAGCCATCAATGTCAAGCGAAACTGTCGGTTTTCGCCTCGCCATGTCGGCGCAAAAAAAGATGAAAGAGACTTTTAGGGTGGATTTCGGAGATTTTTACGCTAACGCTTATCTTGTATTTGACGGCATGTATGCCGGCGGTTATATAGCTGTTTATGAGAAAAAGACCGACAAAAATCTTATAAATGCCGAAATTAGAGACATATATGCGGAAAATGTTAAGGATTGGCAGAAATTTGCGCGGGAGAACACAATAATCATACATGAAGACTTTAATTTTGACGGTAAAAAAGATTTCGCCATTTATTGCGGAGAGGCGCATGGAGATTATTTGTATAATATATACCTGCATGACGCGCAGGGTTTTACGCACAATCAAGCTTTTTCGGATTTGACGAATGAGGGCATGTTTGAAATTGACAATAAAAATAAAAAGCTTTTAGTAACATATCAGAGCAGAGGCAGATTTGCATATCAGGAGATTAAGCCTGAGGGTAATAAGTTGAAACTTTATAAGGAATTGGCAGAAGAGTTTATAGCCGGCCCTTATATAAAACATACTCAAACGATTTGGAATGACGATAATTCCACGAAGAAAAGCGATTGGGTCGAGCTTGATTTTGGGTATGCGGACGGCGCGTCGGAGATACTCTCTTTTGTTTTGGAAAAAAGCGGCAAAAAGGTTGTAATTTTTATAGACGGCGGTAATAATATAAATTACGCGCTTTTAGACAAAAACGAAAGCGTTGAATTTGCCTGCCCTGCCTATTATGACGATAAAGCTGACGGCGAATGCGGACAAACGGCTAATGCGCTTGATTTTGAATTTCAAGAAGACGATGATAAAACTACGCTTAGCTTTACAAATAAAAATACGCTCTATTCCATATATCAATCCGATAGCGATTTTGGCGTAACGATACAGACAAAAGAGGGCAAAACTTATGAGCAAAAAGGCAAAAAAGGAACTCTTAAGGGAGACTTGAAAGACGCTATCAACGGCGAAAATATCGTATGTCTTAGCTGCGGATAAAGCGCAAAAAGCCATAAAAATGGAAAATATCAAAAGTTTTTACGATATGCCTGAGGTGCAAAAAAACCGATGGAAAATTTTCGTCAGCGTTTCGCTGTTTACCTTCATGGCAACGCTTGACGGCAGTATCGTAAATATCGCGCTTCCCACAATCGCCGAAAGCCTCAATATCCCGATGAATAAATCTATCTGGATAGTCGCCGTTTACATGATGGCTATTTGCGTGCTTTTGGTACTTTTCGGCAAAATCGGCGATATATTCGGCAAGATAAAAATCTTCCGCATAGGCACGCTTGTATTTGTCAGCGGCACATTTTTGGCAGGTCTTGCGCCCTCTTTGCCCGCGCTCATAGCCGCACGCGTTTTGCAGGCATGCGGAGCAAGCATGACCATGTCCACAAATCTTGGCATCATTACGGAGATATTCAAGCCTCAAGAACGCGGCAAAGCTCTGGGTTTTATAGGCTCTGTCGTTTCATTGGGCAGCATTACGGGACCAAGCGTGGGCGGCATCATCGTGCATTATCTTCCATGGTCGTATATATTTTGGCTTAATGTTCCATTCGGACTTTTAACGCTTTTTTTAGGCTCCAAATATTTGCCCAAAGATATATCAAAAACAAAAAGCGAAGTTGATTTTGCGGGCTTTTTTATCTACGCCGCCGCGGTTGTGCTGTTTTTCGGCTCTATGTTTATGGGACAGGAGGCGGGATTTGGCGATATCGCGATACAAATACCGCTTGCTCTTTCGCTGTTTTTGGTTATATTTTTTATCAGATATGAATGCGGCAAATCCTCGCCCTTGATAGAGTTCGCGATATTTAAAAACAAAGTCGTAACCACAGGACTTGTCTGCGCTTTTATAGTTTTTGGGGCAAATTTCTTTTTTGCAATACTCATGCCGTTTTATCTGCAAACGGCGCGCGGTTACAGCCCGAGTGCGGCGGGATTTATCATGATGGCTTTCCCTATTGTCATGGTAGTAGCCGCGCCCATAGCGGGAAGCCTTGTATATAAACTCACAGCCGCAAGACTAATGATACTTGGACTTTCCCTTATCGCGCTTGTAAATTTTTTGCTTATATTTATAAAAATAGATATGAATATCGTCTATTTTATCGCGCTTGTAGCTCTCATGGGACTTGGAAACGCCCTTTTTCAATCCCCCAATAATACGACCATCATGAGTTCGGCAGAGAAGCGATATCTTGGCGTCATCGGCAGTTTAAACGCGCTTGCCAGAAATGTCGGAAATATCGTAGGCGTAACATTTGCCACGACTATACTGTTTGCCGCGATGAGTTTCAAAGCAAAAGAGCATATCTCTACTTACGTAAAAGGCGAAGAAGAGCTTTTCATGTTCGGCATGCATATTACATTTATCGTATCGCTGGCGTTTATAATAATAGCTTTGGCGATATCTTTTATACAGTTTAAAAATGAGAGCAAGACCCAAAAAGTATATGGAAACTCTTTTAGCGGCAGATAAAAAGGATATATCCTGCGCAAATGCCGATGTTAAGATTGATAGCGTATCTTATGACCTGCATTTCCTTATGTCATTCCCGCGCAAATGCCGATGTTAAGATTGATAGCGTATCTTATGACCTGCATTTCCTTATGTCATTCCCGCGCAGGCGGGAATCCAAACTAAAAATAATTTTAAAAAAGTATAAAAGAAAATAGAGGCAAGCTATAAAATGTCAATTTTTTCATATCTCTTTTTTGTAAATTTTAGTTTCCCGTTTTTGAGGAAACATTTTGCTTTGCAAAAGCGCTTCGCTTGTTTTATTGAGGATAACGACCCATTCAGCCGCTCCCGCGAATACGGGAGTACATTCTTTTTTTTGGATTCCCGCTAATGCTTTTACTTCGCAAACTGTCGTTTGGTTAAGGTAAATACAAAAAACAATAATGACGCTTCTTCGTCATTGCGAGACAACAAACATGAAACTAAATTCTTAATTTAAGTCTAAGTTTCCGCTTCTTTCGTCATTGCAAACAAAGCAAATATTTCACGATTATCTTATTTGCCGCAAATCTCTTCTTTTGTCATTCTCGGATATATTATCGCGCCGATGGCGGTTTTTAGCGTCATAATAGAGCAAACAGTATCCGTATATAAGAGCAGTTCGCCTTTTGAGCTGTACCAAAACTGATTAAAAAAATTGTCTTCCATGAGAAAAAGTCCGTTTGAAAGCGCTTCTATCGTGCCTTCATGTTTTATCTCGCGTATCGTATCGCCCTTTTTGTCTATAAGCCGCCATAACGCGCCCGTTTTGACTGCCGCTACATCATTCAAATTAAAATTTACCGCGCCGTCAAATAGAGGCTTTATAACAATATCGCCCTTAGTGTTGATATAGCCCAATTTGCCGTTAATTTGCACGATAGAAAGCCCATGCGTAAAATCAGACGCATAATCAAACTGCGGCTTTATCGTTATATTGCCTTTTGTGTTTATGAAGCCGTATTTGCCGTCTTTCCTAACTGCTGCGAGCGACTCTTCATTGAAGCCATGCGCCAAGTCAAACTCCGCGTTTATTACCAATTCGCCGTATTTATCAATGAAACCCCATTTTCCATCTATTTTAACTCTTGCCAATTCGCTTTCATCAAACGAATAGACATCTTCAAACTGCGGTTTTATAACCGTTTTGCCCTTTTCGTCGATAAATCCCCACAAATCTTTCCACCGCACGGGCGCCAAACCGTTTTCAGCAAAGCTTTTAGCTTCATGAAATTGCGGTTCTATGGCGATAAAACCGTCATCGTTGAGGTAACCCCATTGATTGTGAATTTTAACGGCGGCGAAATAATTTGGAGCAAAATTTTCAGCGTCGTCAAATTTTGTATTTATAACCCATTTTCCTTTAAAATCAATAAAAATGCCCTTATATTCGCTGCCGACAAGCGACAAGCCGATAGAAGAGAATGGATTTGCGTAATCAAATACGGGATCAATCGCTATATCGCCTTTTGAATTTAAAAAGCCGCATCCTATGAGGCAAAAACTGCTCATTTCATTTGCAAACACATTCTCTTTTGCGCTGCTGCATGAGGCAAGTAACGCTATCGCCAAAAAAAGACGCTTCATTAATAAATCCCGCTTTAAAAATTAATCCAAATATTATATCGAAACGCTTTAAAATAAAGCTTTAAGTTCTACAAATAAGAATATATTGGAAATTTTCTGTATAATTACCAAATTTTACAAAGGAGTGTTTATGGAACAAACAAAAGCGATAAAAGCTTCGTCTTTATGGAAAAAAGGAGATGTAACCGCCGAGGGTTCGTTTATCAAAAAAATATCTGAGGAGTGGGCGGCGCTTAGTGTCGGCACAAAAGAGGATTACAATGTCATGACTATCTCATGGGGAGGCATCGGTTATCTTTGGCAAAGAAATGTCGCCATAGTTTTCGTGCGTCCCACGCGTCATACATACGCTTTCATGGAAGCATCAGAGTATTTCACGCTTACATTTTTTGACAAAAAATCAAAATCCAAAGTGCATAAGATTTTTGGAAACAAATCCGGGCGCGATACGGATAAAGCCAAAGAAGCGGGCGTAACGCCTGTTTATTTTGATGAAAATGCCATAAGTTTTGAAGAGGCAAAAGAGGCGATAATCTGCAAAAAGATATATTTCGGCGATTTTAATCCGAATGGTTTTTTGGACGCGTCCATAAACGATTTGTATCCTGCCAAAGATTATCACAGAGTCTATATCGGCGAGATAAAAAAGTTTTATAAAAAGATATAAAAGCGGCGTTTGCGGCGGCGGTATTTTCGCAGACAGAGAAATACAATAGCAAAATAATTCGGAGAAGACCCTCCCGTATTCACGGGAGTGACGGAACGGGTCGGCATTAGAAAACATGAAGCGCTTCCCTTGCCGTCATTCCCGAGGCGGCATAAAAGGTTCGCAGACAACGATATTTGGGAGGAATGCGGATATCCCAAGTAAAAAACTTCATTG
>JAITAB010000065.1 GCA_031284315.1 Campylobacteraceae bacterium | reverse complement strand
ATTTACATGTATGGATTATTTCATGTCATTTTTGGATTCCCGCCTACGCGGGAATGACATAATAGGTTGCGGGAATGACATAATATGTTGCGGGAATGACATAATAGGTTGCGGGAATGACGAAAAGGGCGGATTGCCAAGCCGTTTTCAAGGAAACTTTTTGCTCGCGCGATTGCCATATTTAAAATTCATTGCGTAAAAACACTCCTTTTTGTATAAATTTTGATATAATGACGCAAATTTACTTTTTGTAAATAATTTTCTTTTAAAGGGGTTTACATGTATATACATGTTTCTAACGCTTCAACGCGTTGTTCATCGGTGCTTGAGACTAATTCTATTGTTTCAAACCTGTTTAAGTTTAAAGCGTTCTCTCTCTCTCTCTCTCTCTCTCTTAGTAGATTAAGCAAACTTTTAGTTTTCCTGATTGTTCCGTTTTTGTTTGTCAATTGCGGCGGCTCTGGCGGAGACGGAAATCCAACTCCATACCACAAAGTTTCGTTCTACGATAGTAATCTCGATCTGTTGGCAAGTTTCAGTGGTTTGCCGACGGGACATCAAGTCAATCAAGCCGATCTGGATGCAAACGCTACCACATACGGCGTTAGCGGTTGGTATCAAAAAGAAAGCGCAGCGGCAGAAACTTCCTTCTCTATCGCGCTTAACGGCAACATTAATTTTTACGCTTTGCCAAATGTTTATGAGATAACCACTCAAGCGGAGTTAAACGCCGTTAGAGACGATCTAAACGGCAGATATATTCTAATAAACGATATAGCGTTAAGCGATGGCAGCGCCGGCGTTGATAGTAGCGGTTGGAATCCGATTGGCAATGATCCAAATTACAATTACTTTACAGGTTTATTTAATGGAAACAGTCATAAGATAACCAATCTATGGATCGAACGATCAACCACCGATTACATTGGTCTATTTGGCTATATCGAAAGCGCTAATATCAGAAACTTAGGCGTTGAGATAGCCGCCAACAAGGTAAAAGGAAAATACTATGTCGGCAGTATCGCCGGATTTGTTTATGGCGGCTCTATAACCAATAGCTACGCCGCAGGAGAGATTAGCGGACTATACTATGTCGGCAGTATCGCCGGATTTGTTTATGGCGGCTCTATATTAAACAGTTACGCCGCAGGAGAGGTTAGCGGAACAGAATCAGTCGGCGGTATCGCTGGAGAAGCTTATGCCAACTCTATCATATCAAACAGTTACGCCGCAGGAAGCGTTAGCGGAAAAAACTATGTCGGCGGTATCGCCGGATATGCTTATAGCTCTACGATTGAAAATAACGCCGCTATTAACCCGCAGGTTACGGCGAGAGACGGCTATGTAAATCGAGTAGTTGGCGGTATTGACAGCGCAACTATTACAAACAATTTCGCGCTGAGTACAATGTCTGGCAGTTTTGACAACTACGGTAATGGCGGAACGCTTAAAACTGAAATCGAGCTAAAAACGCAATCAACTTATAGCGACACTATAAACGGCGACGGGCTTGGCGGTCTTGGTTGGTCGTTTGGCGATAACGACACAAGCCCATGGAAGCACGACGATAGTAAAAACAATGGCTTGCCGTATCTTTATTGGCAAGAGTTGTAATAATTTCTTGAAAATGATTTGGAGTTGAGCAGTTCAACTCCAAATTTAATTTATTTGATATTTTTTGATTTTTACATGTTGGTATTTATAACGCTTCGCGTCTGGATTGCCACGCTAACGCTCGCAATGACGGAATTGCGTTTTGTTTATTTTTTTGGATTCCCGCATTTCTCGTAAATATCGTTTTCTACGAAAACTCTTTACTCGCGCGGGAATGACAAAAATTGTCATTTTGTCTAACTCAGTCATTGCGAGGCACAAAGCGCCGCGGCAATCCAGAGTTTTGGTAATTCTCATGTTCCCACTCTAAAAATGCTTACGCTCATGCGAAAATGACATAAACGGTTGTCTTGCGAGCCGTTAGAAACGGGCGGCAAATTCGGAACATTTTGCTTAAATTAAAGTTTTTTCATTATCAAACTGCAATTTTAATGACTTTATAGAGCTTTTTTGATACAATAATATCTTTTATTTTTAATTTTAAAAGGCATTTTATGAGAAAGTATAATGTTGCCGTTGTAGGCGCTACGGGCGCAGTGGGCGAAGAACTTTTCAGGATATTGGAAGAGCAGAAATTTCCAATCAAAAACATATTGCCATTAGCAAGCGAAAAGAGCGCAGGAAAAGAGATAGAGTTTTGCGGTAAAAACATAAAAGTGGTTAAATTAACTGAAGATGTTTTTGAAAAACATGAAGTAGAGATAGCGTTTTTTAGCGCGGGCGGAAGCATTTCTGCGCATTTTGCGCCTTTTGCGGCGGAAGCCGGGGCTGTGGTTATAGACAATACAAGCCATTTTAGAATGGACGAAGATGTGCCTTTGGTAGTACCCGAATGCAATGCGCAAGACATTGCCCAGTGGAAAAATAGAGGCATTATCGCAAATCCGAATTGTTCAACCATTCAAATGGTTCAAGTTTTAAAGCCGCTTGATGATTTTTATAATATCAAGAGAGTTGATGTCAGCACTTATCAAGCCGTAAGCGGCGCGGGTAAAAGCGGCATGGAGGAGTTGGTGCATCAGATGCAGGAGTTTTTCGTTTTTAGATTGAGCGATGCCGCGCCTGAAAAATTCCCGCATCAAATCGCGCTGAACCTTATACCTCATATTGATGTATTTTTGGATAACGACTACACAAAAGAGGAGATTAAAATGGTCAAAGAGACTCAAAAAATTCTCCACAAAAGCGTAGAAGTAAGCGCGACATGCGTTAGAGTGCCTGTGCTTAGAAGCCACTCGGAGTCTATCACGATACATTTTGAAAAAGACGTAAACGCCGCGCATGCAAGAGAACTGCTCTCCAAAGCCTCAAATGTCATCGTTATTGACGAACCGAATGAGAAAAAATATCCGATGCCGATTATCGCAACGGATACGGATTTTACTTATGTGGGACGCATTAGAAAGGATATATATCAAAGTAATATCCTCCATCTTTGGTGCGTTGCCGACCAAATAAGAGTCGGAGCGGCTACAAACGCCGTTAGAATTGCGCAAAAATGGATAGAGTTGGAAGAGCAGAACTGATGAATTTCGGCACATTTTTATGGTCAAGCAGGCTGGTTACATTTCTGGCGGTGGTATTTAGCTTTATCGGCGCAGTGATACTTTTCATCGTCGCCAGCTACGATATAATTGACGTTGCCGCGATGGTGTTTAAATTCTTTTTTCAAAACTACCACCCTGACGATTTCCATGCAGATGTCGTGGGAAATATCATAGGCGCGATAGACTTGTATCTCATGGCTATCGTTATGCTGATATTCAGTTTTGGTATTTACGAACTTTTTATAGGCAATATACAAGAGGCGGACGAGAGCAAAACTTCAAAAGTTTTGGAGATACATTCGCTTGATCAGCTAAAAGATAAAGTGGCAAAAGTCATAGTTATGGTTTTGGTAGTGAACTTTTTTCAACGCATAATGCACTTGGATTTTACGACCGGTACGGATATGCTCTACTTTGCAATCTCCATTTTGGCTCTTTGCGTGGGACTCTATTTTCTTGGAAAAGGCGGCAATCATTAAAATGATTTTTACAGACGCATGTTTTGGCAAAAATACGCCTTATACGCCTGTTTGGATGATGAGGCAGGCGGGGCGTTACCTTCCCGAATACATGAGAGTGCGCCAAAAAGCGGGAAATTTTTTGTCTCTCTGTCAAACGCCCGAACTTGCCGCCGAAGTAACGCTCCAGCCTGTGGAAATTTTAAATGCGGATGCGGCTATTTTATTTAGCGATATTTTGGTGGCGCCGCTTGAAATGGGCATGGAGCTTCAATTTGTCAAAGACGAAGGACCGCAATTTTCAAAGCCTCTCGCATGTGAAGATGATCTGTCCTCGCTTGACATAAACAGAGCGTTTGACAATCTGAAATATGTGTATGAGACGATAAAAATCACCCGCTCCAAACTCCCGCATGACAAAGCGCTGATAGGTTTTTGCGGCGCTCCATGGACGCTTGCTACTTACATGGTAGAGGGCAAAGGGACGAAAACATACTCCAAAGTAAAAAAATTGCTCTACGCAAATCCGCGCTTTTTGCACGCCCTTTTGTCTAAGGTAACAGAAGTATTGAAACTTTACATGGAAGAGCAGATAAAAAGCGGCGCGAATGCCGTGCAAATATTTGACTCATGGGCTTCGGCGATGGAAGAGAGCGCGTTTTTTGAATTTAGCTGGCGTTATATCAAAGAGCTTTGCGCTTATCTGAAAAGCAGATATCCGCATGTGCCGATTATCGTTTTCCCCAAAGGCATAAGCGGTTATCTTGACAAAATTGACGGCGATTTTGATGTGTTCGGCGTAGATTGGTCAACGCCGATAGAATTAGCCAAAGAGAAGCTTGGAAGCAGATATGTTTTGCAGGGCAACATGGAGCCAGCCAGGCTTTACGACAAAAAAGCCATAGACGCGGGCGTTGAACATATAATAAATGTCATGCAAAACCGCCGCCATATTTTTAACTTAGGACATGGCATTCTGCCCGATATTTCGGTAGAAAACGCAAAATATTTCATCAATTTGGTTCACGAGAAAACCAAAATTTAATGTCAAATTTTATATTCGGTCCTGTGCAGTCCAGACGATTTGGGCTTTCTTTGGGAATTGATTTAAGCCCTTTACAAAAACAGTGCAATTTTGACTGCCTTTACTGCGAGCTAAAAGGCGCGAAAACTACGGACAAAATAGTAAATCCGCCAAAAGTAAGCGAAATTATCGGCGAACTTGAAGCCTCTTTGAAAAAATTTTCAAACATTGACGCGATAACCGTTACGGCAAATGGCGAACCTACGCTTTATGCGCACTTAAAAGAGTTAGCATGCAAAATAAATACTATAAAAAACGGCAAAAAATTGCTTATCCTCTCAAACGGCGCGTTGATAGCCGATAAAAGCGTGCAAAATGCCCTTTTGGAATTTGATATCGTAAAACTTTCCATTGACGCCGTTATGCCAAAAGTATTCAAAAAGCTTGATCGCCCGCACAAAAGCGTAGATTTGGCGCAGATGATAGAGGGCATGAAAGAGTTTGCGCGCATATTTAAAAACGAGCTTGTTTTAGAAACGCTTGTTGTGAAAAATATAAATGATACAAGAGACGATTTTTTGGCTTTAAACCATATCGTAAACGAGATAAAACCTTCCCGCATAGACATCGGCACGATAGATAGACCTTCGGCTTACAAAGTCGGCGCGGTGAGTTACGAAACGCTTGAAATTTTATCGCGCGAAATAAAAAATGTCCCCATGATGATAACAAAAAGGGCAAAATTCCCAAAGCGCGGTTTGAGTTTAAGCGAAGATGAGATAATACAGCTTTTAAAAATGCGCCCGCAAAGCGAAGAGGACATGGAAAATATGCTTGGCGAAGAGAGCAAAAGAGGGCTGCAAATTTTATTGGAAAGCAAAAAAATAAGCCTCATAACTGCCGCCAATGTCAATTTTTACAAGGCAGAGGGCGTTTAGCGGCGCACGCTTTGGATTTTGCAAAATGTGCGGCTTCGGCAAAAAACTATAAATTTTTCTCTAAAACGGTTTGAAAAATTTTATCGCATGTTTTAGACTATCAAACGGCGTTTGCAAAAAAGCCGATTTCGCCTGAAAATATTACGCGAAACATGCCCGCTATACGCGGACTTTGCTTTGCGCAAGTCCCGTTTTCAGCTTTAAATGCAAATTTATCCATGCAAACTCTTACGCGCTTTTTGGCAAATTTTGCGGTTTTATCGGTTTTTGCTATTGACATTCAAGATATTTTTGCTTATAATTTCGTCTCTTTATTTTGTTCCGGATTAGCTCAGCGGTAGAGTAGGTGACTGTTAATCACTTGGTCGCTGGTTCGAATCCAGCATCCGGAGCCACTCCATAACAAACGCATTTTTTTCAAATTTTTTTTCCGATGCTTTAAGATGCCGTCAAATTGCGCATCGCTTGTACTTTTAATTGCATGTTTTCTATTTTTTATTAATTTTTACCGCAATTTAAGATTTGCATTAGATTTTTGTTACATAAGACAGCTATATTTTCTTTGTGAGAAAATTTTTCGCAACGCTGTAAAATGTTATAATATTTGGAAATCACCCAACTTTATAAACCCCTCCCACCATGCATTTTATAGCAGCGAGAAATTTTCTTGCGCATAATTTAAAATACGATAAAACTTCAAAGACTAATTTCCGCCGTATTTATAGGTTCATACGGCATGAAGCGCGTAAGGGATTGATTTGACAAGATAGGGCGGGGCGGCGTTTACGGCATGAGAAAGACAAAACAAATCAAAAGAGATTTGACTTTTTCTGCGCTTATGTTTTTTCTGCGCTTTTAGCTTTTTTAGCGGGAGTTTTTACGCTTTTTTGGGCGGTTTTTCTCTTTTTGGGTTCCGCTTTTGCTTTTTTGCTTTTTTGCTCCGATTTGATATTTTTTGTATTTTCATCAATTGCACTGCGATTTAACTCTATCATACTGTTTAGCATTTTGATTTCATTGTCGTATTTTTTAGCGATAAAAAATATCACAACTACCAAAATTACAACTATTACCCATTCCATTATCGCTCCTTTGCAAAAGTCTGTTTTAAATTGTACATTTTTTAAACTAAATTTTTCATTTTATCTAAGAAGCGCGGATTTTAGTCTGATGTTTATATATAAGTTTTTTTGTGGTAAAGTTCTTTTTTAAAAATCGCATAAAAGGTTAAATAATGGCAGACAAAAATAAAGCCTTGTTCGGGGGGGGGGGGGGGGTAAA
>JAITAB010000001.1 GCA_031284315.1 Campylobacteraceae bacterium | reverse complement strand
CGCTGATTTTTATCGCATTGTCGTAAGTATTGAAAGTAAACGCCGCTGCATGGTTGAAACCGTCTTTTGCTTTGGCGATATATTTACTCACGACTCCATTTTGTGGCAGATGGCAATCCGCGCACCCTGCTGCTTTTGCATGAGAACTGTGCTGCCATGCAGCATACTGCGTATTCATAACATGGCAGTTGATACAGGCTTTGGAATCGCTCGAGAGATATGAAAAAGCTTTGGAAATGTTCAGCGTATAGGCAAATAAGCCTACAGCAATAACAAATGCCGCTATCGCGCATCCCAAAAGCGCTTTGTTTGTTTTCACCGCTCCTCCTTAAAAAAAGATTTAATTTATTTAATTGTACTGCTTATATCATTAAATCCATTTATATTTTAAAGCTTAGTTTATTTTATAATTTAATATTAATAATATAAGTTAAGATAAAATTATCACTTTTTTGTTACTTTACGTTCTTGTGCTACTCCAAACTTTGGGTGACAGTTATAATGTCAAAAAAATCAGTAAGGAGTTGGTATTGCTTAGCAAAGAAAAGCAACGGGAAATAAATCGCAAATCGAAAGTTTTAAAAGAAGCGCAAAAGCATAATAATGTCTCTTTTGCATGCAGGCGCTACGGTATCTCCAGAAACTCTTTTTATAGGTGGAAAAAACGCTACAAATCGCGTGGTGAAGAGGGTTTGATTAATTCAAAACCTTGTCCGCAAAATGTCAAAATTCGTATATCTATAGAGATAGAAGAAAAAATTATACATTTAAGGAAAAATTTTTGTTTCGGTCCCATAAAAATATCTTGGTATATTGAACGATATTATGGACTCAAGGTGTCGCAAAACGGTGTGCGCGGCGTTTTACTGCGGTATGGGTTAAACATATTGCCAAAAACCTCACATAAACACAGCCAAAGGCCTTTTAAGCGCTATGAAAAACAGATGCCGGGACATCATGTGCAAGTCGATGTTAAATTTCTCTTTTTTCAAAACGAATACGGCAAAAGAGTCAAGAAGTTCCAATATACCGCTATTGACGATGCTACACGGATAAGGGCGCTCAAAATATACGACAGACATACGCAGGATAATGCCGTTGATTTTATAGATTATGTTGTTGGGAAATTTCCATTTCGTATTAAAGTTATTCGTACTGACAATGGACATGAATTTCAATCTAAATTTCATTGGCATATTGAAGATTTGGGAATGATACATGTTTATATAAGACCTGCCACTCCGCGTTTAAATGGTAAAGTGGAGCGTTCGCATTTGACCGACAAGCAAGAATTTTATCAACTTTTGGATTATAAAGATGATGTTGATCTTAAAATAAAACTTAAAGAGTGGGAAAATTTTTATAATTTTCACAGACCTCACGGAAGTCTAAAAGGCAAAACGCCTTATGAGACCTTAGTGAGTAAGCTTGCTTTAATAGATTTTGCGTAATAATTCACAAAATATTTTAGGTGATAACTGTCACCCAAAGTTTGGAGTAGCACACTATCTATTTTAAAAATTAAAAATCTAAATTTGCGCCTTAAAATATCCTAAAACGCATCTTCTTTTGACAGATTTTGGATAGCGGCTTTTTTTAACGCTTTTGCAATAAGTTTGGTTTTTGGCGTTTGGAGTTCAAATTCATCGCCGTCATTTACCTCTTCAAGCGGCGTTTTTTTGCCGTTTTTGACTATCTGTGCAAACCCTTCCCTGCTCTCTTTTGTAGGCTCTTTCAAAACATACGAGTTTTGAAAACTTTTTAAAATACTCTCTTTTAAATTTAAAATTTGCGCGCTTCTGTTTTCAAAACGCAAAAAAAACTCTTTTATATTTTGCTCTTTTGATATAAGCGTGTTGCAAAACGCGGCATTTAGGGACTTTTTTAATGCCGCAGTTTCCAAGAGTTGAAATCTTATCCTCGCGTCAAACGAATTTTTTTTGTACAATTCATTTATATGTATCAAAATCTGCTCTTTTTGCAAAAATATCTTTTTAAACATTTCTATAACTTGCGACCTCATATAGTCCACGCTCTGTTTCAATTCGTCTTGCTGCGGTAATATCATCTCCATTGCCGCCGACGGCGTAGGCGCTCTTGCATCCGCGACAAAATCGCTTATGACATAATCTATCTCATGTCCCACAGCCGACACGACAGGCGTTTTTGCATGATATATCGCGTCCGCGACCGACTCTTCGTTAAACGCCCACAAATCCTCAACGCTTCCGCCGCCGCGCCCCACGACTATCACATCGCAGCCAAGCGTATCGGCTTTTTTTATAGCCTGCGATATAAGAGCCGCCGCGCCCTCGCCCTGCACCAAAGTCGGGATTAAAACAAGTTTTGTCAAAGGCCATCTTTTGTCGGCAACTTTCAGCATATCCTGCCATGCCGCGCCGGAAGCGGAAGTTACGACCGCAATAGCGGAAGGAAAGCGCGGAAGCGGCTTTTTGTTTTCAAAATAACCCTTTTTTTCAAGTTTGGCTTTTAGCTGTTCATAGGCTTTTGCAAGCGCGCCAACGCCGAAAGGTTCTATGTGAAGGCAGTTTAACTGGTAACTTCCGCGCGGAACATACACGGTAACGCTTCCATCCGCGATGACTTTCGAGCCCTCTTCCAATTTAAATTTAAGCCCTTTTGCGTTGCCTTTAAACATAATGCATGATATAGCGCTTTCGTTATCTTTAAGCGTAAAATAGATATGCCCCGATGCATGATATGTCGGGCGCGATATCTCGCCCTCAACTCTGACATGTAAAAAGGTACTCTCCAAAAGAGAGCCTATCTGTCGGTTTAATTCAGCTACGCTTACAGGCATTTTTTGGCTATCAAAAGCGTTGAAATATCAAAAGAGAAGCTTTTGATATACTCTGTTTGAAACCCAGCTTCTTTCAATTCGTCCCGCAAAGTAGAAGCGGTCAAAAAACCCTCTATGGAGTCAGGCAGATATTTATAGGCTTCATAATTTTTTGATATGAGAGCGCCCAAAAACGGCAGGACTTTATGCAGATAGGACTGTTTTAAAGAGTGCAAAAACCCTTTTTTATCATCTTTTGTAAACTCCAATATCACGACAAAGCCGCCCTTCTTTACAACTCTGGCGAACTCTTTAAAAGCTTTTTGCCGCTCTATCACATTTCGTATGCCGTAACTGATACTCAAAATATCCGCGCTTTCATTCGGCAAAGGCAAATCAATGGCTTCGGCTTTTGCAAAATCCACATCGGAAAACTTTTTTTTCGCTTCGGAGAGCATTTTTGACGAGGGGTCTATGCCCAAAACTCTTTTGATATTTATCTTTTTTTTCTTTGCTCTTCTGCGCCAAAAACCTATCATATCGCCCGTGCCGCATGCGATATCAACTATCAAATTTACCTCTTTTGCAGCCATGAATTCGTAAGTTTTATCGCATGCTTTTTTGCGCCATGAGATATCTACGCCCATGCTAAGGATATGGTTCGCCCTGTCGTATGTGGGGGCAATATCATCAAACATTTGTATAATTTTTTTCTGTTTTTTGAGAGTTTCCAATGTAGAGCCTTGCATAAAATTTAATAGCGCAAAAGGGAGTTTTTATTTGTCGGTAGCTTTATCTACGGCAAAATTTTGCTGTATGTACAACAATACGCCGCCAAACTCTTCTTTGCTCAAATTTGAAGTCTGTTTGCTCATCACTCCGCTTACGCCGCCCGAACTTTGGAGATTTTTATCGCTGTGAAAGAGCGTCAATCTGTCGCTCATCTCAGCGGCAGGTATTTCCACAAGCTTTCTGCTGATGCCGTACGCCTGCGTATTGCCGTCTTTTCCATGACAGCCCGAACATCTTTTTTTAAACAACTGTTCGCCTATACTATTGTCAGCCCCTTGCGCGAAAAGGCTACATGGTATTAATGTGCAAATAAAAATTATTTTTAATAAAATGCTTTTCATTTTAAACCGTCTTTCTACCTTTAGAATCAAACTATATAGATTAGCGAATAAAAGCTTAAATACTTATATCATTTTACCGTACCAGCCAAATGAACAGTTTCCGATAAAACCTTGATAAAGCAATTTAAGCCTCAAATCGGTCTCTATCCTTTTAACGCCCTTCGCACTAAAATCAGAACTGTGAAAAATCAAAAACCTGTCCGCTTTGCCGCTCATGGCGCGTAAAAAATTGCTGCCGCCTTCTATCATAATGTTTTTATACTCTTTTGGAAATTCAGCGCTGTTTTGAACCAATACTTTTCTATCTTTCACGCTAAAAATATTGGCGTTTTTTTCTATGTTTTTTGAAGTGCAAACAAGCGCATCGGGAGCTTTGCCGCCGCTCAATCTCGCGTCAAGAATGGGATTATCGGCACGCATGGTTTCACCTCCTATGACGATTAAATCGCAGGCGTTTCTTATCTTATGCATAAAAATTCTCGCTTCATGGGAAGTGATAATTCCATTATCGTATGTCCCATCAAGCCTCAAAGCCAATTTAAAAAACGAAAAGCTTTCATTTTGCCACAATAAAAAAGGCTCTAAAAGTTCATCGCATTCATCTTTTAAGACGCCCTCTTCTACCTCAACGCCGCCTTTTTTTAAAATCTGCGCGCCGCCTTTTGCCTTTTTTGTTTTATCCAAAGAGCCGATAAAAACCTTTTTCGCGCCAAGAGTTACGATAAGATGGGCGCATGAAGGCGTTAAACCTTGATGCGAACAAGGCTCAAGAGTAACATAAAAGGTTGAATTTTTCAGTAAATTATCATGATTTTTACCAATAAAGGCATGAAGCTCATTTGGCTCGGAAGGAAATATCAAAAGCGGATTTAACTTAAACAGCGCTTCTTTTGCCGCTTCCAGCTCCGCATGAGGCAAACCTGCCTTTTTATGCGCCGCGCATGCCAAAAGCACGCCGTTTTTATCTGTTACGGCACATCCGACAGCAGGATTTGGATAAGTCAGCCCTTGATATTTCCAAGCCTCATTGAGCGCCAATGAAAGATAAAATTTATCGTCCGTTACCATTCAAAGTAAGTTTTTGCTTTATTGATATTTGAGTAATTGATAAACTGCTCGTCTATCTCTACGCCGTCGTCATTTGCGTCCATTATAACGCCCTGCAAACTTCCGCCCTCATTTAACTTTATCTTGACTTTACTGCCGACAGAAGCCTTGAAATGTTTCGGAAGTTTTAGCGTCCTTTCAATCCCCAGAGAACTTACTTCAAGAAAATACTGCCCTTGTACGGGCGGATTCAAATCAAAAATCGGCGAAATAATTTTGCTTATCTCTTCGCATTTTTCAAGCGTTACGCCATCATCGCAAGTTATATATATGCGGAAAATTTTGCGTCCGTTTTCCGTAACCGTCTCAAAGTCGTACAATTCGGCTTCGCAGCTTAGTATGATTTTTTCTATATTTTCATTCATTTTTTCAACTCTTTTTCTATCTTCTCAAAAAGTTTATCCATGCGGTTTTGCTCTTCTAATAAATCGTCAAAATGAAATGTAAGATTGGGCGTTCTGAACCACCCCTCTTCGCTGGCGCAATAGTTTTGTATATAGCTTTTCACCTTTTTAAGCTTTGAGTAAATCTGCGATATTTCCGCATCCGTCAAAGCCGTTTTATCAAGGTAAATATCCGCATCATAGCGCCCTTTATGGCACACGGCATCTGTTACAAACAATCCGCGCAGCTGCTCGTCTTCAAGGGAAGAGAGAGCTTCCGGGACAAGCTCTTTTAAGATGCTTTCAACCCTTTTTTGCTTGATTTCGTTTTGCGTCATAAAACGGCTTGCTCCTCAACATGTTTGAAACTTTCTATAAAATCGTTCGCTTTTATGTCATTGAAATTTTCTATGCCAACGCCGCATTCAAAACCTTTGCCTACCTCTTTAGCGTCGTCTTTAAACCGCTTCAAAGATGAAACAATACCCTCGTATATAACAACGCCTTCTCTGATAACTCTTGCTTTTGCGCCGCGGTTGATAACGCCCTCAGTTACCATACAGCCTGCAATTGCACCGATTTTAGGCACAACAAATACTTCGCGCACCTGCGCTTGCCCAAGATTTTCTTCGCGAATAACAGGCGACATGAGACCGCTTAACAATCCTTTTACATCGTCTATGAGGTTATAAATAACATTGTAAGTCTTTATCTCTACGCCAAGCGTTTTGGCTTTTTCTTTCACCGCGCCCGTTGGACGCACATTAAAGCCCAAAATAACGCTGTTTTGGCTGGCGTTTGCAAGCGCGATATCGCTCTCGCTGATACCGCCTATACCGCTGTGGATAATATTTATTTTAGTTTCTTGATTGCGCAGTTTTTCAAGGCTTCCCTTGATGGCTTCAAGACTGCCGCCTACATCGGCTTTGATGATAACAGGCAAGACTTTAAGCTCTCCTTCGGCTATCATTGCGCCAAGTTCGTCTATCGTAACTTTGGTTGATTTGGACAACTCTTTTTGGCGCAGATATTCGGCTCTTTTGCCTGCATATTCTCTGGCTATTTTGTCATTTTCTACTTTGACCGCCGTCTCGCCCGCAAGCGGCACTTCGCTAAAACCAACGATAACGCCGGGCTCTCCAGGGTGAATGGCTTCTATATTTTGTCCTGCGGCATTTAATAACGCTCTTACTTTGCCGTATGCGACGCCCGCTACTACGGTATTTCCAACTCTTAGCGTACCGTTTTTGACTATCACGGTAGCAACGGGACCTCTGCCTTTTTCCATAGAACTTTCTATAACGGTAGCTTTCGCATCTCTCGTGGCGTCGGCTTTAAGCTCCATGAGTTCGGCTTGAAGCAGTATCACATCCAATAAATGTTCTATTCCTTCTCCGCTTTTTGCCGATACATTCACAAACTCATACTCTCCGCCCCAATCAACAGGCAATATATTGAGTTCAGCCAATTGGCTTTTTACTTGGTCAAGATTGGCTGTTGGTTTATCTATCTTGTTTACGGCGATAATCATCGGAACTTTTGCGGCTTTTGCATGCGAAATAGCTTCTATGGTTTGAGGTTTGACGCCGTCGTCAGCCGCAACAACTATAATAACAATATCGGTTACCTGCGCGCCCCTTGCTCTCATTTCCGTAAACGCTTCGTGTCCCGGCGTATCTATAAAAGTAATCTTTTTGCCATGCTGCTCTACCGCATAAGCGCCGACATGCTGCGTGATACCGCCTGCTTCGCCGCTTGCCACATGCGACTTTCTGATATAATCAAGAAGCGATGTTTTGCCATGGTCAACATGTCCCATTATCGTGATAACGGGCGCTCTCTCTTCTAAATTATGGCTTGTTTCCTCGTCATAAGCCTTAACATAATCAAACTCTTCGCGCTCATTTACTACATTTACCTCTATACCGAACTCTTCGGCTAAAATCTCTATGGCATCCTTATCTAAAAAGTCATTTTTTGTTACCATGACGCCGAGCGTAAAAAGCACTTTAATTATTTCAGCAGGCTGTTTGTTAATCTTGTCGGCAAACTCATAAACCCTTATATCTTCGGGAATTTCAATAACTTTTACATTCTCTTCGCTTTTTTCTTCAACCCTTCTTTTATGCCTTTTGAATGATTTTCGCTGAATGCCCTGCTCTAAAAACGGATTATATTTGACGGTTTTAACTTGTGCAGGATTTGGAACTTTTCGCTTTTCTTCTTCAAATTTCTTCGTTTCAAGATTTATCGTCAAATCGGGAAGCATGACCATATTTTCTTCCATGTCATAACTGCCCTCGCCTAAGTCTCTATCAGACAAAAGGTCTATTTTGGAGCCTTCCTCTTTTTTGATGGTAGAACTTTTTTTAGGTTTTTTGCGTTTTTGGCGCATCTCCGTTAATTGCTGCATGCCAGACATCATATTTGAGAACATGCTTTCCAAGGAAGCCGTTGATTTGACGGTTTTTTTCTCATCAATATTTTCAACTGCGGCAGGCGGTTCTTCGGCTCTTTTTTTCTTTACAAATACCAATCCTCTGCGCTGTTTTAAACTCGCTTCCGCAAGCGATTCGGACGCGATATTTTGCGACGGTTGAATTGGCTGCGGCTGAGTATTTACTTCATTTACAGGCTGTTTTGGAAACTCTTTTTGTTTTTGATGCAACGGCTGCTCATGTTTTATTTTTTTTGGCCTTTGTATCTGCTTATGCGCCGTTTTTTGCTCTGTTTGAGGTTTATTTTCTACCTTATGTTTATTTTCTATTTTTTTAGGCTCAGGATTTGGCTCTTTTTTTGCAGGCGCGTTATCAATGCCCGTAAGCATATAATTTACGAGTCTTTCTGCCTCTTCTACGGTTATAGCGCTTGTGGAAGCTTTTGCATCAAGCCCGAGTTCAAGGGCTTTTTCTATAATAATTTTGTTTGTTGCGCCAACCTCTTTGGCTATCTCTACAATTTTGACTTTTTCAACCATTTAACGATATCTCCTTTAAAAATTCACCGTATGTCGGTACATATGGCAAGTTCAGGTTGTATTTGTTATTTAATATTTTTATAAGTTTCTGCTGATTTCCATCAAGGCATACTTTACAGATATAAAAACTCCTTCCGTTTTTGCGAAACGGCTCTAAAACGCTCTCTCTTATTTGAAATCTATAGAGAGATTTTTGACTTAAACGGCTTTTGCATATTATGCACATGCGTACGGGGCTGTTTTTTTCGCTCATATTATACCAAAATTTCCCGTTTTTAACTCTCTAAGATGCTAAATCCGTCATTATCTATATCAAGTTCAATAACTTTGAACTCTTTAAACGAGGATTTTAACGCATTTAAAAGCTTGGGGGCATGTTTTTCATAAACTAAATTCAAAAAACTTGAACCGCTTCCTGAAAGCGCGCTAAGAAGCGCGCCCTCTTCATAAGCTATGCGTCTTACTTCAAAAAGCTCGCTTAAAGCTTTCATTCGTATATTCTCATGCACGGCGTCTTGCGAAGCGGTTTTAAGCATATCCCAATTTTCACTCATAAACGCAGAACTTAAAAGCGCGGCATGCGAGAGATTGAAAACGACATCTTTCATTTTATACTCTTTTGGCAGCGCGGCGCGGGAACGCTCTGTGGACATAGCGGTATTTGGTATCACAACTACGGCTTTTATATTGCTTGGAATCTCTTTTTTTATTTTAATGATTTTGCCCTCATGAATAACTGCGGATATAAAACCTCCGTAAACGGCGGGCGTGATATTGTCAGGGTGGGATTCATAAACGAGCGTTTGGTTGAGAATATGCTCTTTATTGACTTGAAAATCCGCCATTTTATAAGCTGCGGCTATCGCGCCCGTTATGACTGCGGATGAACTTCCCAAACCCCTTGAAAACGGTATGGAGTTATAAAATGAAAATCTAAAATTATCACGCCTGCCCGTGAGTTTTTTATATATATCATAAAAAATAGTTACAAAGGTATTGTTTGTTTTCACATGAGGCTTGTCGCTGCCCTCGCCTTTTACGGAAATGGAAAAGTAGCTTGAACTTTCTATAACGCTTTCATTATAAAGCTTTAAAGCAAGTCCCAAAGCATCAAATCCCGGTCCCAAATTGGCGCTTGTCGCAGGAACTTTTACCGTAATTTTCAATTTTTCTCCTAAACCGCAGGTAAAATATAAAGAGGTTTGCTCTCAATATTGAATATGTTTTTATCCAGCATGGACGGCAGTGCAAATAAAGAGGCTTCGTTTTTGGGATTTTGCCTTAGCCCAATGCCATCTTTTTCTTTGAAAAACCACTGCGAGCCAAGCGATTTGATAGGAGCGTTTCCATTGAAGGCAAACCCTTCGCATGCAAAAAGCGGTATTTCAAGCGCGATAGAAAGGCTTTTTAAAAAAACATAACTTACTTTAATAGACATAAAACTGCCGGGTCCGTTTGTATAAAAAAGCGCGGCTATATCGTAAGCGCTCAAAATTTCATGAAATATTTTCGGCAGAGCTTCGCTTGCGTTCTCATCGCTTTTATACGCCTTTATAAGGCTGTTTTCATGATAAACTCCCACTAATAATGGCGAAGAGAGCGCAAGTACAAGCGCGTTTACTTTAATCTTTATGCGAGCGCCTTTTCATGCCAGACGGCTTTACTGATAGTTTTTACTTCGTAATTTTGCGGATCTTTGAGTATCTCTTTTGTAAGCAAATGGTTTAATTTGTGGCTTCCCGCGAACGAATCATAACTGCCCAGCATCGGCATGCCAAGCAGACACAAATCGCCGATAGCGTCCAAAATTTTATGGCGCACAAATTCATTTGGGAAACGAAGTCCTTCGGGATTGAGTATCTTTTTGTCGTCCATGATAATGGTATTGTCCAAAGAACCGCCAAGACCAAGCCCCATGCTGCGCAAAACCTGCGCGTCTTTCAAAAATCCAAAAGTTCTGGCTCTTGATATATGCTCCAAAAAATTCTTTTTGGAAAATTCGTATGTATATTCCTGCCTGCCGATAACAGGGTGCGCAAAATCAATAACGAAATGGTATGTCGGGCTGTTTGACGCATAAACGCGCGAAAATTTATCGCCTTCCCTTACCTCAATATCGCGCTTGATAACGATAACTTTTTTATATGCGTCCAACTCTCTTATCCCCGCTTCGTCAAGCATCATACAAAAACTCGCGCTGCTGCCGTCCATGACGGGTACTTCGGCGCTGTCCACGATAATGCGCAAATTATCTATGCCGTAAGAGTTGACGGCTGAAAGGAGGTGTTCTATGGTCGAAATTACGCTTTTTTCTCCCGTGCCTATAACGGTTGCCATTTGCGTATTTACAACATATTGCGGGAGCGCCGGTATGGTTGCCGCTATATCGCTTCTGTAAAAAACGATGCCGCTGTCGGCTTCCAAAGGCTCTAAAATAATCTTTATCGGTTCGCCCTTATGAAGTCCAATGCCTACACCCTCCACCCTGTTAAGGATGGTCGTTTGTTTCAAAGTTTTTTCCTCTTCTCTTAAATTTGATAAAAACAATCTGTATTTATACCATATTTTTAGTTATTTTACCATTTAACGCTATTATCTTCGCTCTTAATCAAATCTTTTGCGCCGCTTATGACCTCAAACAGATTGTCATCCATCCATTTTTCGTCCATCCACTCTTCCGGTCTAACTTCCACGCCCTGTACTACTATGCCAAAATGCAAATGGTCGCCGAATGCAAAACCTGTTTTTCCAGTTTTGGCTATCATCTGTCCAGCCATTACCTCATCGCCTTCTTGAACCAATAGTTTTGAGCAGTGCGCATAGAGCGAATGAATGCCGAGCCCATAATATATGACAAGCATTTTGCCGTAAATGCCGTTTTCTCCCGCAAATACTACCTTGCCTCTATTGCTTGAAACTATCTCCGCTTCTGCCGTACTTGCCAAATCAAGCCCCAAATGGTATGATTCGCTCACTTTTTCTTTATTGTATTCATATATCCTAAAATCGCCGTAACTTGCCACAACCGCGCTGTTTTTTAAGGGATAAAACGGTTTGAGCGTAAAATATTGCGCATAATCCAAATTATCCGAAACCCGCTCAACCGCTTGAAGACTCTCTTTTCTTAAAGAGTTATTAATAAACATAAATTTCTCCAAAGAGTTCATATTTTGTGTCTCATCATCGGCTATATCGCGCGCAAGCGAAGCTATGGAGCCGTCCAAAAACGCATTGCCGAGCTGAATTTTGGAACTTTTATAATTTTTATCCTGAAAATAGTATTTTATTCTCTCTACTGCCGTGTTGCCCGCGAGGTCTGTTGCGACTATCTCCGCGCCGACAAAATTTTTCTGCTCTCTCGGCCACGCTACAAGCGATATATAATAACCCTCTTTTACAAAAGGGACGGCTTTAAATGTTTTGCCAAAAGCCGTTCTTATGTATGTTTCGTTTAGATTGGCATCTTCGGTTTTAAAGATAACGACTCCAGCGCCGCCTTTCGTAATCTTATATGAATTTGATACCACATGTATGAGCGGATCCTGTCTGTCTGCAACAATAACCGACTCTTTAATGATTTTATTGCCCATAAAAAAGTTCCAAAAACTGTGATCCACAACTTCATAACTTAGTATATATTTATTTTGCTTGCTGTAAAAACCTTTTTTGGGGAAAGTAACATTAAATTCAAGCTCTTTCTCGTCCGTATTATGCTTTTCATTAAACAAAGTTATATTATTCTCTCCGTCTCCAAGCTGTATCAAAACGCGCTTAATGCCGCTTATATCGCTTATTTTGATATTAAGGGGCTTTTTTAGATTCCAATATATAACCTCATCAGATAAAATCTGCGGCGGCTCTCTTTCAAATATTTTGGAGTTATAGATAAAAGCCATCAAAATTATGATAAAAAGCGATGTGATTAAAAGCTTTCTTTTTGAATTACTGTTTCTGCGTGCCATACTCTTTTATTCCTTTGTCAAATTCATTAAGTATCATTTGAGCTATATCTTCCGCGCGCGTCATGGAACTTTCAAAACCGGCTGAGCCGAAATGTCCGCCGCCGCCGAATTTAAGAGCTATTTTTGAAATGTCAAGAGAGTTTTTGCTTCTTAGCGATATTTTGAAACTGCCGTCCTCTTCCTCCAAAATCATTACCGCCATTTCAACGCTTACAATGTCTCTCACGAGATTTATAATATCTTCCGTGTCTTCTCTTTTCGCGCCTGTGCGTTTCAAATCTTCCTGTCGTATAAAAACAAGTCCGACCATGCCGTTTCGCAGCAAGTCAAAACTCTTTGAAACATACTCTCTAAGGCGGAATCTCGCAAGCGGAACGCTCTGTTTTAATTGCTTTGATATAAACACAGGATCAGCGCCGAGAGTTACAAGTTCGGACATGTTTGCAAAAGTTGAAGCATCCATTGCGCCGTATGCGAAAAATCCCGTATCATCAACCGTCCCCGCATAAAGGCATGAAGCGGCTTTTGAAGTAAGTTCTACGCCGTTTTGTTTCAGCATTTCATACGCTACCATGCAAGCGCTCGCGTTAGGGCTTATTACAAGATTTATATCGCCGAAATTGGAATTTGTAAGGTGGTGGTCTATATTTATTATTTCAGCTTCGTTTCGTACCGCCGCTATATCCATTCCCGTCCTATCAAACCTCGCGCAATCACACACAACAACAGCATCAAATTTTGCAGGCAGAAAAGAGCGTATTTCATCAAAATGCGGCAAAAACCGAAGCTTTCTTGGAAGTTCGGAAGTGGCATTAAAAAGATAACTGTTTTTGCCCGTTTTTTGCAAAATATCATAAATAGCCAAAGAACAGCCAAGCGTATCGCAGTCGGGATTGACATGCGAAACAAGCAAAATATTTCGGGCTTTTTCTATCGCCTTCCATGCAGCTTCAAACATAAAAAATACTCCTGAAAAATAGAGTGGGATTATACTTTGTTTTAGCTAAAACTTTAGTAATGCCGCCGCGATAATAAAATCTCGCCCTCTTACATAAAGCTAATATAAAATTTAGAGTGGTATAATATGAAGTCGGTATTATTTTTTTATGAAGCTAATTTAAAAGTTAAAGTGCTATAATTTGAGATTTATTATCATGTTAAGTATAAAAAACTATATTACAAAGGCGATTTGATGGAGTTTATGGAGTTTATAAAAGAGTATATGGATTATGCCATATTTGGCATATTGGGCTTTATGAGTATTTTGTCTCTTACATTTGCATTTGAAAGAATTATTTTTTATAAAACCTATAATATAGAAAATTATGAAAATGAAAACGATTTGGAAAACGACCTGACAAAAAACCTCACAGGACTTTCTATTATAGGTTCAAATGCTCCGTACATAGGACTTTTAGGTACAGTTGTCGGCGTCATGGTAACTTTTTACGATATGGGCGTGAGCAAGGGAACTTTGGATACGGACTCCATTTTGATAGGACTCTCTTTGGCTCTTAAAGCTACGGCTGCAGGGCTTTTAGTCGCAATACCGACTTTGATGATATATACCATGTGTCTAAGGCAGGTGGATGTCGGCATAGCAAGGTTTAAAGCGAATAAAAATGCGTCTTAAACGACCTGAGGGTATGAATGTAGTGCCGTTCATAGATGTTATGCTGGTACTGCTTTCTATTGTTTTGACCGTTTCCACATTTATAGCGCAGGGAAAGATAAAAGTTGATTTGCCCTCAGCTACAAGCGCGATAGTAAAAGAGGAGTTTCAGGCTCCGCCGCTTGAGTTGATTATAGGCGAAGACGACAAATTGTACATAAACGACAAAGAGGTTACAATTGAACAGTTCCAAGCAAGGGTAATATTGCTTAGAAATTCTGATGAAATTGTTATTTTAGGCGACAAAGTCAGCAGTTTTGGGCGGTTTATAGACATTATAGACGTGCTTAAAAACAAGGGGCATGAAAATATACAGATAGTAACAAAACATGAGAAGTCAAAAAAGTAGCGTTATCGGATTTTTAATCGGTTTTATACTCTCATGTTCCGTACATGGCGGCGCGTTTTTTCTTTTATATAAAAATTTCACCTTTGAAAAAAAGGTCGTAGCATTAAAGGAAATTTCAAAAGATTCATTAAAAATGGCTCTTACCGCATTTGCCAGCAGACAACAGCCCGAATACCAAGAGGAGACTCCAAAACAGGAGACTCCAAAACAAAATGAACCCAAAAAAGAAGAACCCGAAGAGCCGCCAAAACCAAAATTGCCCGAGCCTGTTCATCAACAGATTATAAAAGAAGAGCCTGTTCCCGTTCCTGTTCCGATAGCAGAGCCTAAGGTTCAGCAAGAAGATACCAAAGAGACGGAAGAGACGCAGACAACGCAGAGTGTTGAAAGCGTTACGGCAGAGCCTCAAACGCAAATGGCTGCATCGGCGGTTCAGGCACAAAACAGCGGCAATGAAGCAATGGCTGCTTCCTCAAGCGAAGATGACCATATTATCGCCATTATCAGAGCCGCCATAGACAAGGAAGCGAAAAAAAACTACCCCTCAAAAGCAAAGCAAATGCGAATGGAAGGCATTGCAACGATAAAAATAAAAATTGATAAAGAGGGAAATATTATCCTTTTGGAAATTACTAAAAGTTCAGGGTTTGCAATGCTTGATACCAGCGCTATCAAATCAATAGAAAAAGCTTCTAAAAACTTCCCGAAACCTCAGCGGGATTTGCTGTTTATCCTGCCTGTTTCATACCAGCTTATTTAAATTTTAGAGAGTGTGCCTATGTTTTATTTGATAATAGTAACGATATTGTGGGCTTTTTCATTTAGCCTCATAGCCGAATACATTATGGATTTGGACAAATATTTTTTGGTTTTTATACGCATTTTTTTAGCCGCCGCGCTGTTTGTGCCGTTTACTAAATTCAAAGGCGTGCCGCGTATTTTACAATTTCAACTGCTGCTTACAGGTTCCATACAAATAGGCGTCATGTACCTGTTTTTGTACCACTCATACGGCTTTTTGAGCGTGCCTGAAATCCTGCTTTTTACGATATTTACGCCTTTTTATGTAACGCTTATATATGATATTTTGGCAAAACGATTTCATTTTTTATATATTATCAGCGCGGGCGTCGCCGTACTCGGGGCTTTCATCATACGATACGACAATGTAAACGAAGGGTTTTTAGCAGGATTTTTACTCATACAGGCGGCAAATATCTGTTTTGCGATAGGACAAAGCGCGTATAAATATATCATGGAGAAAAACAGGCATTTTGCCCAGCAGGAAATTTTCGGCTATTTTCACTTCGGCGCGTTTGCCGTAACTGCGTTTGCATTTCTCATGTTCGGCGATTTTCAATATATTAACCCCTCCGCGAAACAGTGGATTGTCCTTATATGGCTCGGATTAGCCGCTTCCGGCGTTGGATATTTTCTCTGGAATAAAGGCGCTACGATGGTAGATGCCGGCATACTTGGCATCATGAACAACGCGCTTATCCCCGCAGGACTTATCGTAAATATAGCCATTTGGAGTAAAGTTGAAAACTATCTCACGCTTTCCATCGGCACGGCGGTAATACTCTTTTCTCTGTGGCTTCATACAAAATTTATAAAAATAGAGAAAAGTGTTTAATTTTAAAGTTCTTCATTCATGAAAGCGCTTAAATGACAAGCAATATCATTGTAATACTAATAGATATATGGTATGCGAGTTTCAGTTTTGTCGCTTGGTGGTTTCGTTGTTTTACGCCACTATCTGTGGGGGTTAAACTATTAGATTTTGATATTACGAATGCCAAGATAATTAAAAGCAATAAACTCATATTTCTTACATTGGATATGTTGATATTTTTTTCAGGACTGCTTTTTTTGTTTATTGTTATGGTGATACCAAAAATGTTGCTGATAGCTACGAATAACCATTATACTGCCGAGCATTTAAGCAATAGAATAACAACATTGTGTTTATTATGGGGTCTATTAATCATAGCGATTATATTATCAGTATTTTTCAGAAAAGACAAAAAAAGGAAATGGTTTTAAGAAATTGTAATGTTAAGCTATATCATGCCCGAAATATCATCAATAACAGGTTTTTTATTCGGATTTGTCTGCTGGATAAGCTGTTTTTTACTGCCTTCACCTATGGCTGATTGGCTTGACAGGCAAAGAGTGCTTGTCAGATTAAACTCTACTGGACTAAAAATAGTTGCATGCGTAGTCTTTATATTTCTTTTCGGTTCAACGATAATTTTATTGATGCTTTATCCTCTGTTCGGATTTATATTTTTCGGAAGTATTGATGAATTTTACAGTAATATCAAAATCTCCTTCATAAGTTCTTTGGCTGGCTTTTTATTTATGCTGCTTCTGCGCTTCCTTGCAAAACGAGCCATAAAAAACGGATAAATGATACAAATTCAATGCTAATTATGAGAAATAAACTGCGAAATAAAATTGCTTAGAATAGCGATGAGTACAATGCTGAAGCCTATTTTTTAAAAAGCGCTATTTCAAAAATTTTCCGTTTAAGCTAAGAGATATGGAATATTCTTAGATATTATGGCAAATAAACTGCCAATTATAACATTGACAAATACATGTTATAATTATGAATTTGACTTTTATATTTCATAATTGTATAATTCTGCACTATGAAAGATAAAACAACTCAAGATACTGTTATTCCGTTTACTAAAGACTACAAAAAGTATGTGCTGCAGCATAATGATTTAGTTAATGCAAAATACTATTTGACCTATGCGGAGCAAAAATTTATTCTTGAAACAATATCTTCCATAAAGCACGAAGAAAATGATTTTGAGATATACGAAATATCTGCTCAAAAGCTACGCGAAAAAGATATTATTACCAATTCAAGCACCACAGCTCTGAAAGACTTTGCAAAAAAAATAATGTCGCGGGCATTAAATATACGGCTGGGAGAAGACAGCTTTATACTGGTCAATTGATTTCAAACAATAAAATACAAAGACGGCGTTTTTTTTGTGCGGTTTAATGAGGCGCTATCTCCGTATCTTTTGCAATTAACAGGTAACTATACCAAATTCCAAATTGGTTATATTAAAGGAATGAATTCCCAATATTCTATTAGAATTTACACTCTTTTAAAAGAATGCTTCGGCACAAGAGTTACACGCAAGTTTGTTATTGAAGAGCTTATGAATACTCTTAGAGTTCCAGATAGTTTGCATGTTTATGCTGACTTCAAAAGATTTGTTCTTGATGTTGCCGTTCGTGAAATCAGAAAATATACTGACATTGAAACTTTCTACAGAATAACCAAACAAGAACGCAAAAAAGTCATTGAGATAGAATTTGTCATCAAAAAGAATGAATTTAAAGAGATTGACTGGAATATTTTTATTGGCAGAAATATTATGTTGAAAGATAAAAAAAATACCATTTTTACTGAAATAGCTGATATTAATACCGATAAAGGCTATATAAATATATTATGCAGTAATAAAGAGACTAAATCATATCAAGAAATAAGTGGTTTTTTTGATGCTCTCTGGGAAGCTGAAAAAAATCCGTCTTTGTTTTAAAATTTAGAATAATAGTAAAAACTATTTCTTGCTATCTATTTTCGCTTAAAATCAAAAGTAGAGTTTTAAAGCACCTCTTTTTTACTCTAGTATCATTCGTTGATTTTAGAGCTGTTTTTGAACGATTGTGAACTATATTTTGTTTTATATATGAGTTTGTACCATTTTTTTTCTTGCTGATTGGAATTCATTATTTTATCCAAAAAGTTGTCAATTGTCTTGAAAAAAATAGAAACAATGTAATTTTTTTAAAAATATGCTATACTTGTATAGCAAAATATCTACAAAGGAGATAAATTATGAAACAAATATCTATAAGGCTTGACGACAATATAGCCCAAGAATTGGACGAGCTTGCAAAATTAACGGGCAGAAGCAAGACATTTTATGTAAAAAAAGCTATTTTAGAACAAATTGATGACTTAAAAGATTATTTTTTGGCAAAAGCAGAGCTTGAAAAAATTAAGCAAGGCGCTGACACCGCGATACCATACAGACAAATTAGAAACGAGCTGCTTGCTTGATAGTAAGTTTCAACTCAAAAGCCCAAAAAGACTTTAAAAAGTTAGATAAAACTACAAAGAGCAGAATAGACAAGTTTATTACCGAACTTGAAACTCTTGAAAATCCAAGAAGCAGAGGCAAGGCTCTTGTTGGAAATCTAAGTAGTTTATGGCGGTATAGGATTGGAGATTATCGCTTGCTGTGCGAAATACAAGACAATAACTTAATTATTTTGGTTTTGACAATAGGACACAGAAAAAGTATTTACGATTAAAACACAGCAAAGAGAGGATATAAAATGAACAGTTGCGGTTATACAGTTTGCTTTAAAGGTTTTGCGCCCGACTATCCGAGCAAGCTAAATAAGGAATTTCAGCCTTTTTCTTGCTAAAACAATTCGCTATGAGAGCCAACAGATACACAGGTTAGCGCTAAAATATCATCTTGTTTTTGATAGACTAATAGCAAGTCAGGCTTCACATGACACTCTCTAAAATCTTTGTATATACCTTTTAATGGGTGGTCTTTGTATTTAGCTTCAAGAGGCTCGTTATCGGCAAGTTTCTTGACTATGCTGTCAATAAGTTCTTTTCTTGTTTCGGATAGCTTTTTTGTATTGTCTTTTATACTCTTTTGAAACTCTAATGCTATACATTGCTTCTCATGGCTTTTTTATAGCTCTGAAAATCAGGAAAAGTTTCATATTCTTTGTTTTTCAGCTCTTCCAATGCTTTTTTGACAGAGCCGGTTTTTTCTTTTTTTACTTCAATCTTTACTGTTGAATACGGCTTTATAATGTTTTTTAAAGTTTTTAGTAGCTTGTCGTCCGCGTTCGTAATAGTTATAATCATTGCTGCTCCTTTATCATTTATATTTGCATATTATAGCATAATTTATTTATTAATATGAAAATATTATCTTTATTAAAGCGTATCATTTTAAGAATATATTTTTATAATTGACTTTTTTACACAAAATCAGTACAATTGGTAGGAAAAGTAGGAAAAGGAGATTATAATGGTAACTGCTGATAGTGCAAAAGTTATGTCCAAAGGTCAAGTAACTTTACCAAAAGAAATTCGTGAAGCAATAGGTGTTCATACAGGCGATAGAGTAATTTTTATTCGTCAAGGTGAAAAAGTTATCTTGATGAATTCTGCTGTTTATGCTATGAAGATGTTCCAAAAAGAGATGGATGGAGAGGCTGAAAAAGCAGGAATTTACTCTGATGATGATGTAAACAACATCATTGCCCAAATACGCCAAGAAAATAAAAAATAAAGTGAAAACATTTTACTATTTAAACAATTCGCTATGAGAGCCTATGCGAACAGCTGTAAGTATGAGCAAATCTTTATCTTTCATGTATATCAAAACCAAATCCGATTTAATATGACAGTCTCTAAAGCCGGACATATTGCCTTTTAATGGGTGGTCTTTGTATTTAGCCTCGAGAGGTTCGTCTTTGGCAAGCTTATTTATTACAGTGTCTGTGATGTCTTTATCTTTGTCTTTTAGTTTTGCATATGCTTTATCAAAAGCTTTTGAAGTTGCTATGACATAAAAAGCCATTAAAAACCTGTCACTTTTCTATACTCTTCCATATTCTTATAAGTTTTAAGTGTTCCTGTTTTACTGCGGGATTTAATTTCTTCCATTTCTTTGAGTATTTCGTCTTTATCAATAGGTTCATCTTCTCTTAAAAACTCATAAGGCTTTTTAATTTTTTTATTTATCTCTTTCAATATCGTGATAAAGCTATCATCTGCATTGGTAATAGTTATAATCATTGCTGCTCCTTTATCATTTATATTTGCATATTATAGCATAATTTTATTTACTGCCTTGAAAAGTCTACTTTTCAATACAAAAATCTGAAACAGTCTATTTTAGGGCGTTTCTCAATCAAGAAAACAAGCTTTAAGTTTGGCAAAAAGACGGCGAAACTTAAAGCGTCCGTTTTAAGGGTATTTGTAGTTTAAGATTTCGCTTAAAATCGCTAAAACTTAAAGAGATGAAATTTGTCTCTTTAAGTTTTATATTATTATTTTTTATAAACGAAAAATGGAGTTCAATTTCTCGCCACTTTTAGCGTAAGTCCAAAGTTTTTGAGAAGTTTGTATATCGTTGAAAAACGCGCATCCGCAATTCCATCAAGTGTTTTATATAAACTTTCTCTGCCAACATTTATATCTTTCGCAACTTTAGACACACCTTTTATTTTTGCTATATCACCTAATGCTCTTTGTATATCCCTGTCTGTACAATCCTCATTTTCTAATACGGCATTGAGATACATTTCTATATCTTTATTCGTTTTTATGTAATCTAATACGTTAAAGGGACGTAATTTCGCATCATCTTTCGTAATCGTAATCTTTTCCATTATCTTTTTTCCTTTCTTTTTGGAGTTCTTCCAGCAAAAGTTTTGCTGTTTCTATGTCTCTGTTTTGTGTGGACTTATCGCCGCCTGTTAAAAACCAAACTTCATTGCCGTCTGTATAGATATTAAAATACAGTCTATAACCAGCTCCCATTTCAAATTTTATTTCGCTTATTCCATTAGCAATAGGATAGGTTTTGCCTAAATAGTCCCTATCTTCTATCATTCTAATTCTTGCAACTATTGCAATTGCAACTTGTTTATTTTTTAGCTTTTCAAACCATTTTATAAAAATGTCAGTTCTTTGAATTTTCAAGTTGTTCCCTTTTATGTATTGTATCCTATAAGATACAAAAAGTCAAATTTCACACTACCGTTCAAATCCTTTTTGCTCTATTGCCTGTTTCTCTTTAATCATTTCCGATTTTGGCTTTATCTATTGGAAGAATTTTTTCGAGCTTTGTTATTTCAACTTCAATTTGCTCTATTGACCAATCTTCCATTGCCGTTGTGTCTCCTTCCATGGTTTTAATATATTTTATTTTTATCTTCCAAAATTTTTTTCTATAGACATTTTAGTTTTTGTATTGCTTTCTATAGGCTTACATGCCTTAATAAATAAAACAATCAAATCAGCCTTACGGACATGTTTAGCATATGAACATGCATTAATCATATCGTCACGTTTGGCAATACTTAAATTTAAATTATAACCGGCTTCTTTTGCAAGTTGGTGCATAAATATACGCTGTGTTCTGCCATTGCCTTCCAAAAATGGGTGTAAATCATTTAATTTTATAAAAAATTCTGCAGACTGTTGATTAAAGTCGCGAAAATTTAAATCTTTCAAAAAATTTTTACTTTTTAAGTCATTAAATATCTTTTTTGTCATATTGTTTAACTCTTCTCCATCTATGAATTTATTAAAAATACCATCATTATCATATTTGTCAAAAGAAGTATTTTTAAACCCAAGTTCAGCCCTGTCTTTCCCTGCTGTAGAATAAATATCTTCAAATATAAACTTATGTATGTCCTTTAAATGTTGATAGTCAAAGTTGCCTTTAATGGGATTTTGTTTAAGATAAAATATTTTTTGTTGCGTAACCTCTTTTTCAATCTTGAATAATTCATCTATCGTTTTAGCTTCAATGAGGTTTGAGTTTAATAGTTTGTTGGCATAAATAGACATTACGAAACTTCAGATTGTTTTAGTTTAAATATTTCAATAATAAAAAATAGCCTACGCATGCAATATAAGCTTTAATATTAATTTTATATTTTTTAGATAGAATGATTTGATTTTTCTAAATTTGTTGAAAAGGGGGGTGGTTCAACATGATGCGTTTCCTCCTAAAAACAGCCATTTTTATCCTAATCTCTTTTCTCTTTTTTGCCTGCGGCAGCGGCACTGGCTCAAATTCTAATAATTCACCGCTTGCTTCG
>JAITAB010000044.1 GCA_031284315.1 Campylobacteraceae bacterium | reverse complement strand
AATTTAATAAAAATAATATAAAATGAGCAAACGGCATATAACAGGGCTGTTTACGCTTTTCGCCGAATGCGTCCCATAAAAATTCGGTTTGGCGCTCTTTATTTTCATATAAACGCATAGTATATAATTTTAGGGGGGATATAATATTTTTAAAAACAGCTATTCTGCATTATCATGCTGCTTTTCATAAATGACACGGCGCAAAAACATGAGAGAAAATATTACAAAAAATGCTTTATGCCTTTGAATGGAAAGCATATTGTGAAAATTATACAATATAACAAGCCTGCATGCGCTTTGCTTCGAAGCTTTGAGATAGCAAACTTAGTTTAAAACTTGACTTTTTTGTTAAATTATTATAGTTTATGCCTCAAAGGAGCGCAAATGCGTGCGAAAGAAATTTCAAACCTCAAAGGCATACAAAAAACTTTGATGCTTCCGCTTTGGGGCAGAGCCGTTTTTGGCAGGCTTTATCCTGAGATTTTGGACGATAAAGAGGCTGTGCGCATTATCAACTCTTTGGATTATGATTTTAGCGAAATAGAAAAATCGTTCGGCGAATACGGAGGATTGTGTTATATCGTCCGCAGTAGAAAAATCGACGATGCTATCAAACATTTCATTTCAAAACGCCCAAACGGCGCGATAGTCAATATCAAAGCGGGATTTGATACGACCTTTTCGCGCGTGGACAACGGCGCGATACAATGGTACGATATTGATTTAAAGGAAGTCGTCGCGATAAGAAAAAAGATAATCCCTGAAAGCGCCAAAAATAGATGTATAGCCAAATCCGTATTTGAGTTTAAAGAGATTGATTTTCACAAAGATAGAGGGATATTATTTGTAGGCGGCGGAGTTTTTTACTTTTTTGAGGAAGAAAAAGTCAGGGAATTGTTTGTCAAATTGGCGGAAAATTTCCCCGACGGCGAGCTTTATTTTGACGCTCAAACAAAAACGGCGTTGAAAATATCCAATAAAATGGTAAGCCGTTCAGGAAACAAAGAGGCTGTTATGCATTTTTACATAAATGACCCGAAAATATTTGCCTCATGGTCGCCTCTGCTGCATCTAAAATCAGCCGAGCCGTATTTCAAGCGCATCAAAAGGGACAAACGATGGAAAATATCCACCAAAATAAATATGGTATTTTGCGATTTATTTAAAATGGTCAGCTTTTATCATTTTAGGTTTGGGGCTTAAAATATATGCGGCGCGACATAAAAATGGCTGTATAATTAAACGATTTTCCACAAAGGCGCAAAATGAATTACGATTTTATACAAGCGCATTGTCTTGCAAAAAAGGGCGCGGAGCAGATTTATAAACAAGAGTGGGGCGCTATCTGTTATCTTGTCGGCGGCAAAATGTTTGCCTTGGCGGGCGCAAACGCCGAAAAAAGAGCGATCATCTCCGTCAAACACGCGCCGCGCGAGGGCGAAAAACTACGCGAAAAATATAGCGACATTATCCCGGGATATTATCTAAATAAAACGCATTGGAGTTCGGTATTTTTAGACGGAAGCGTTCCTGAAAATGTTTTGAAACAGATGCCGGACGCTTCGTATGAGTTGATATTCAACGCCCTAAGCAAAAAAGCTCAAAACGAGATTTTAGCGGCTAAAGGAGTTGGCAATGAAAACAAATAAATTAACGCCCAATTTAGCAGTAAAAGACATCAAACAAACCGCGCGGTTTTATTGTGAAAATTTGGGTTTTGAGCTGGTGATGGCTGTTTCTATAACGCAAGAGGGCATAGATCAACAGATGTCTGACGATAAGGAATATGTCTATGCGATGCTGAAAAAAGACGGCGTAGAGTTGATGTTTCAACGCGCGGATAGTTTTCAAGAGGACATTAGCCTCGCAAAAAGCATTCCCATTGGCGCAAGCGCTCTTTTTACATGCAGGGAAATGGCGTCAAGGCGTTTTACGAAGAACTAAAAAGCAAAAATTTGCAAATTTCCGAACTGAAATTAACATGGTACGGAATATGGGAGTTTTATGTTAAAGACAACAACGGTTATATTTTGGGTTTTGCGGAAGATAAATCCTAAACGAATTAGCTATGAAAGCAGATAAATCAACAGCGGGTATAAGCAAATATAAGCGGCTGTGGGAATATCTTCAAACTGACGGCAGACTTATGTTGGACTCTCATTTGAAGAGATTAAAAACATTATCGGATTTGACATGACCACTCTTTTTTGACTTATAAAAAAGGATTTGGGTACGAGGTCGTCAAAATCTCTTTGAAAAAGAGGTATATGCGTTCAACAAGCTGAATAAGTAAAAACGGGAAATGTATCAATATGCGAGTTTATTTTCTTATTAATCAACTTTGGAGATTATACAATTTAAAATATGCTTTCAAAGCATTACGCTTCATCGGCTAAGCAAATATTCGTAGGATAATCATAGAGATTAAACGGCATGAATTCATAACTTAAATTGGGAACGGCGCTATGACTCATTCTTATTTTAGCGGGTATTATGTTCGAGTAACGCGAGGGCGGTTGGGATTTCGCTTTGTTCAAAGCGATATTATATTTGGCATGATACAGGGACGCTATCGCCATTAACGAATGGTCGGGCAAGCCGCGTTTAACAAATGTCCGCGATCAAAGAGCGCCGCTTATAGGCTGAAATTTGCGATAAAACGGCGCATATTTTCGTCATTCGCTGCAAAATGCGGTATTTTGAGCGCAAAATTATCCCGTTTTTTTCTTGAATAAAATAAGCGCCGCAAAAATCGCAACAACGCCCAGCAAAAACATTTTTAAAAGCAAGGGAAACGCGATTGCAAAGCTTATATCTTTCAAAAATAGACCCTTTATCAGGGTGATATAATATTTCAAGGGAATAAAATCAGATATCGGCTGAAGCCAAAGCGGCATATTCTCCATAGGAGTTGCGAAGCCGGACAACAGAAATGAGGGCAGTAAAAAAATAAAAGCGCCCAAAATCGCCTGCTGCTGCGTTTTACATAAAGACGAAATGAAAAGTCCAACTCCTGATATGGTAAACAGAAAAATGGTAACGCCAAGATAGAGCGTCAAAAGCGAGCCGCGAAACGGAACTTCAAAATAAAATGTCGCCAAAAACAAGATAAGCGATGAAACCAAAATGCTTATGATGAGTCCCGGAATCAGCTTGCCGAGCAGTATCTCATGAGGGCGGAGCGGAGAAACTAAAATCTGCTCAAATGTGCCAAGTTCTTTTTCGCGCGTTATGGACAGTGCGCTTAAAATAATGGCAAGCAGCATGGTAATGGAACAGAAAAGATTCGGCACTATCCACCAAAAATTATTTAAGTTTTGATTGTAAAAATAGCGGGAACTCATCTCCAAATGAGTTTGGGTATTGTCTCTCGCCTGAAAGCGCATCAACATCTGCTGTATATAGCCTTCCACGATTTGTGCGGTATTTGAGCGGCGTCCGTCAAGTATAAGCTGTATTTTTGAATCCTGTGTGCCCAATTTCTCGCTAAAATCATTCGGTATTACCATGAAGCCTATTATTTTTCTTCTGTCTATCATTTTTTTTGCGTCATCGTAATTTTGTATATTTATCAAATTTTCTATATATTTTGAACCTTTTAGCGACTGTATAAATTCTCTGCTTTGATAACTTCCGTCCTTGTCAAAAACCGCCAAATTCACATGTTTTATCTCCGTGGTAGCCGCAAAAGGAAAAATGAGAATCTGGAGCAATGGCGGCACTATGATAACAAACATGCTTCTTTTGTCATTTTTGATAGCCAAAAACTCTTTTTTGATAAGTGCAAGCAGCCTCATTCAATACCCTTTTTGGATTTTAACAAAACCAATACAAATACAATCGCGCCGATTATTATTATCCCGATAGTGTTTATCAAAAATATGCTATACACATTTCCCGCCAAAAAGAGCGTTTGGACGGAATTTACAAAATATCTCGCGGGTATGATATGCGTCAATACTTGCAGCCACTGCGGCATATTTTCTATCTCAAACAAAAATCCCGACAATAAAAACGCCGGCAAAAAAGAGGCTACAAGGGATATTTGCGCAGCGACAAATTGGTTTTTTGTAACTGTGGAGATTAAAAGTCCGCTGACAAGAGCGGGAAAAAGATATATCGCTCCCATCAAGAAAAGTATCAGCAAACTGCCTCTAAAAGGTATCCCGTACCAAAAATAAGCCACCAAAAAACAGAGCAGTAACGAACCCATCGCGAGAACAAAATATGGAACTATCTTGCCTATAACTATCTCCAGCATGGAAGTCGGCGTTGCCATTAACGCTTCCATAGTGCCTTTTTCCCATTCTCTTGCTATGACGAGCGCAGTTAAAAGCGTCCCTATCATAGTCATGATGACGACAATTGAACCAGGAATTAAAAAATATCTGCTTGAAATCGGCGGATTAAACCAATATCGCGATTCTATTTTTGTGTCATGAGTCGTTATAAGGCTGTTTTGCTGCGCCCAAATAGATACGATGCTGTTCACATATTTTTGGATAAAACCGGCAAGATTCGGCTCTGTAGCATCTACCAAAAGTTGAATTTTATAATTATTTTCCCTGCCAAACTCGTCGTCTATCTCCAAAACCGCTTTTATCTTATTGCTTTGCATCTTATCCATCAAAAGCTCTTTATTTTTATCTTCCACGACAATAAAATATTTTGACCCTCTGAAATACTCTACAAGCTCCCTCGCATAAGAGCTTTCACTTTTTGACACTATGCCCAAAGATATATTTTTAGCATCAAGCGATACGGCATACCCCATCAAAAAAAGCAATAAAAGCGGCAATATAAAGACTATCAAGAGTGCGCTCGGGTCGCGCGTTATCTGTAAATTTTCCTTTTTAATCAATGCTATGAGGCGTTTTTTGTTCATTTTTTGTGTTCGCTCTCTTCGTCATATATGCTTATAAGGCGTATAAAAGCGTCTTCCATGGATGCGCTCGGCGATACCTGCGCCTTTAATTCGTCAGGAGTTCCTACGGCTATAGCCTTGCCTTTATATATCAGCATTATTTTGTCGCAATACTCCGCTTCGTCCATGAAATGCGTAGTTACCATTACGCAAACGCCATGTTTTGCTACATTGTTTATATGCGTCCAAAACTCTTTTCTTGTGATAACGTCAATGCCTGAAGTCGGCTCGTCCAAAAACAGAATGGACGGCTCATGCATCAAAGAACAGGCAAGCGCCAACCGCTGTTTAATGCCGAGCGGAAGTTCGTTTGCCTTTACATGCAGATATTTTTTAAAATCAAAAATATCTATCATGGTCTCTATCTTTTCATCTACATTTTTTACTTCGTACAATCTCGCAAAAAAGTTAAGATTGTCTTTTAGTTTCAGATCCCCGTAAAGTGAAAATTTTTGCGCCATGTATCCTATATTTTGCCTGATTTTTGTATCTGTTAATTTGCCATTTAATATTTTAATTTTGCCGGAAGTTGGCGTCAAAAGCCCGCAAAGCATTTTAAACATGGTTGATTTCCCAGCTCCATTTGGTCCTAAAAATCCAAAAACTTCGCCGGCATTAACGGTAAAACTTATATCGTCTACAGCTGTAAAATTACCGAATTTTTTCGTCAAATTTTGTGCCGTTATCAAGTTTTTCTGTTCGGAAAAATCAGACATGACACTCGCCAAAACAGAGTGCGCTTTTGTTTTAACTCCCAAAACGTCAAGAAACGCGTCTTCAAAACTCGGCTCCAAATCCGAAACTTCAATGTTATTTCCGATTTTCTCCAGTATCTCATACGGAAAAGACATATATTTTTGCGATACGGCTTTTATGTATGAGCCTACAAGCGCGGCATCGAGCAATGCCTCAGATTCCAAAATAGAACCGAGCGCTTCTCTTTTATTGAAAAAATCTCCCTCTATTTTGAACACTCTTCCCTCTAATTTGCTCATTAATTTATCGGGTGAGCCGCTATACAAAACATTACCTTCGTTTAATAAAAGCACGCTGTCGCACATTTGGGCTTCGTTTAGGTATGAAGTGCTCCAGATAACTGCCATTTCATCATCCAACAATGTGCGTATCATTTCCCACAAATCGCGCCTTGATATAGGATCAACCCCTACGCTCGGCTCGTCCAAAAGTAAAATTTTCGGCTTTTTTATAAGCGTACATGCAAGAGCCAGTTTTTGCTTCATGCCGCCTGAAAGATTGGCTGCCCGTCTTGAACTGAACGGTTTTAGTTTTGTAAATTTGAGTAATTCGTCTATGTGTATATCCGTATGCGCCGTATCCTGCAAATAGGCATAAAGACGCAAATTTTCCAAAACGCTCAAATCCTCGTAAAGTCCGAATTTTTGCGGCATGTATCCTATATGTTCTAAAAATTTACCGCTTTTGTTGGGCATTTTTACGCCCAAAACTTCCAACTCTCCGCCGTCAAAATTCATAAGCCCCGTAAGCAGTCTGATAAGTGTGGTTTTGCCTGAGCCGTCAGGTCCTACAAGTCCCGTTATCTCGCCTTTTTTGGCAGTGAAACTTACTCTGTTGAGAGCTACATCGTCTTTGAAATATTTTTTAACGTTTTTTGCGTAAACTGCTGTCATTTTTTTAATTTTACAGTTACAGGCATTCCTTGTTTCAGCTTCTTGTCCGCATCTTTTATTAAAACCCTGAAACGATAAACAAGATCAGACCTCAATTCCGCCGTTTCTATATTTTTGGGAGTAAATTCGGCTATCGGGGATATATTGCCGATAATGCCGATATACGGCTCTTTGCGCACATCCGTATATACCAAGACCTCATCTCCCTGCGAAATAGTTCCAAGATGGGACTCGTCCACATAGGCTTTTACCCAAAATTCATCCTGTCTTGAAACTTCCAAAACTCTTTCACCCGGGTTTACCACAGCGCCTTCCTCTTTCAGTCTTGATAAAATAATGCCGTCAAACGGGGATTTGATAACGCTGTCTTCCAAATCCTGCAAAGCTGACTTTAAAGAGGCTTCAAGAGATAAAACAAGGGCGTTTTGAGCTTCTATATCTTCGTCTTGATAGCCTTTTATGCGCATTTTATAAAGCGATTCGGCTTTTCTAAACGTACCCTCAGCCGCTTCATATTTATATTTGGCGTTCAAATAAGCCTCTTTTGAAGTGGCGTTTCTGTCTAAAAGCCTCTTTTGCCTTTCAAACATATCTTTTGCCATTTTGAGATTGGCATCGGCAGTTTCAAATTCGCCCTTAGACTCGCTAATATCCTCTTTTCTAAAACCGTTTTTAAGCTTGTCAAGTTTTATCCTTTCAGCGCTAAGCCTTGCTTCCACTTCGGATATGCTGTTTTGCAGATTTTTACTATCCAGACTTACCAAAATCTCGCCCTCTGTTACGCTGTCGCCCTCGTCTTTGTTTATTGTTTCTATTTTGCCCAAAAAGCGAAAGGCAAGGCTTACCGTTCTTGTATCTACATTGCCGTAAAATGAAATATCTTCATTTCGCGGATAGAAGCAAAAAACCAATAAAATGATGAATAAAAAACAGGAACCAAGAAAGATAAAGCGTTTTCTCATTGTGTCGCCTTTATTTATTTTATAGTGATATAATACCGAAATTTTACTTAATAAAATTTATAAATTCATAAAAAGTTTGAAAGAGTATGGTAGGAATTGATATAATTGAAATTAAACGATTTCAAAAATTTTTGGAGCGCGGCAGAAAAGCGTTAGAAAAGTATCTTGACGAAGATGAGATAACCCTTGTGAAAAACGCTCAAAGCGCGGCGGGATTTTTTGCGGCTAAAGAAGCCGTGTCCAAAGCTTTAGGCGTTGGCATATCAAAAGAGTGTGGATTTTTTGATATAAAAATATATAAACTTCCAAACGGCGCGCCCGCTTTTACACTCTCTTCCCGCCTCATAGAAAGCTATAAAATCACCTCTTTATCGCTTTCCATATCCCATGACGGAGGCTTTGCGATAGCGGCGGCAATGATAGAGGGCAAACCGCCGCAAAAGCCAAAATTAAGCCATTAGCGCGGCGCAGACATTTAAAAAAACAGATGCTCAATCAGGATTTTGATTCCTATCGCGATTAATATAATACCGCCTGTAAATTCGGCTTTTGATTTTAATTTTGTTCCAAATTTTTTGCCAGTTTTCATGCCGCATATTGATATAAAAAACGTTATTGCGCCGATTATTAATGTTGCCTTAAATATATTAACTTCAAAAAAAGCGAATGTCATGCCTACGACCAATGCGTCTATGCTGGTCGCTACCGCCAAAAGCAGCAATTTTACATGTCCAAATGAATTTTCGCCGCTACATGGTTCTGTTTTTTCCTTTGAAAAAGAGCCTTTTATCATGATAGAGCCGATAATTACGAGTAAAATAAACGCTATCCAATGGTCTAAATCCTGAATCTGCGCCGCAAAAGAAACACCGCCAAAATATCCAATCAAAGGCATAAAAGCCTGAAAAAAGCCGAAATAGAGGCTCGGAACTATTACATGCCGCGTCGATTTTGCGGATAAACCCAATACTATCGTTACGGCAAACGCATCCATCGCCAAACCAACGGCTATGAAAACAATTTCAAGCAAACCCATGAAAAACCTTATTTTTAGTTATCGGCAAGCTTTCGCCTGCCAAGTGAGCGGCAGAATATCATAATTCACAAATTTTTGTCAAGCATATTTTATGTTTTTAAAAAAATTTTAAGTAAAATATAATATTCTTTACATGCGCGCAGCTTTTCATTTTCAATTTTCGCATGTATTATTAATTGTTTTTATATTTTCATGGGACAAATAAAACGCCATTAAAATCATTAAAACTCTATATCGCCCGCGATATCTCCTCCGCGCTGTGCGGCAAATTTCGCCTCGTACTCTTTTTGTTTTTCCTGTTGGTATTCAAGAAATTCTTTTGTCTCCACAATATCCTCTTCGCCGTTGGCGCGTTTTGACATATATTGCATTGCGACCGACTGAAAATCGCCAAGCGTTATGCCGAAATTTTCCAGTATCCACTGCGCGCCGTCCAAGCCGTAAGCATAAGCCGCGTTTCTCGCGCCGCATAACTCTTCGTAAAAGTAACGGTCGGTTTTTATGCGCTCAAGATTCGCCTTGCCCTCAGGCGAAACATTCGCTTCAAGATTTGCAAGTTTTGGATTTGTAACGCCCGCGCTCCAATACTGCCCGTAAAGCGTTACTAACTTGAAAGTAGCGTCTTCTTTCATTCTTTGCGTCCAAAGCGTATTGACCTCGTCCCACACCGCGCTGTCTATGCCCATCGCTTTGCATATCTGCTCTTCGCTCGCGCCGCTTGTGAGCTTCATCGCCATTTGAGCGTAATCCTCAAATGAAATGCCGTGTATCGGCTCCAAAATATCTGCCATTTTTATCTCCCGCGTTAAATTGGAAGCGTTTTCTCCCGCGCTGGTTTTAGCGTTTGATTTGTCATTGCACCCGCTAAAACTTAAAACCAAAAGCAGAGCCAATATAGCCAGCTTATCCGCCATTTTTATCTCCTTTTTCAAGTTGCTTTATCTGTTCATGATACACCCTTTCATGATGCTCTTTAAATTCGGGCAGTATTTTGTTCATCTCTTCGCAAACCGCGCGCAGATATTCGTCGTAAAGGCGCGGCACAGCTTGCATAGAGCGTTCGCGTTCCAAATTTATAGCTTCTATCCGCTCTTTGGCGATCGCTTTATCTTTATCGCTTGCGTGGATAGAGTTTAGTTTGATATTGTGCGCTTTATGATACAAATCGCGCTCGTTTTGCTTCTCTTTGTTATACGCTTCAAGCAAATGCTCGCAGCGTTTTTCGGCAAACTTTGGCGATAAATTGCAAATTGCGCGTTTTAAAAGAGGGTTCAAATTTAATTTACGAGGGCTACACATACGCTATCTTATCCTTAACGCCGGCGTTTTTAAACCCGCGCAGCCTCAGCCTGCAGCTATCGCACACTCCGCACGCTTTATCTTCCCTGACATAACAGCTCCATGTAAATTCAAGCGGCGCTCCCAGTAAAAGCGACTCTTTTACTATGTCTTCCTTGCTCATGTGAACAAGCGGCGTGCGTATGCTGATATTTGTCTCCTTTTTTGTCCCTTCGTTTACGGCGTTTTCTATTTTTCTGATAAAGCTTTCCCTGCAATCAGGATACCCGCTGCTATCCTCTTCCATGACGCCAAGATAGAGGCTTTGCGCACCCTCTTTTTCCGCAAGCGAAGCGGCTATAGAGATAAATATCCCGTTTCTGTAAGGCACATAAGTATTCGGCACGCCCTCTTCTATCCCGCTTGTCCTCACATGTAAAGACGCATCAACTAATGAAGACGCGCCTATCTCCTTTATGAAAAACGCATCAAAAACTATCTTTTTTGCGCTTAACGCATCGGCGATTTTTTCAAAACATTCAAGCTCTTTTTTTTGCGTCCTCTGCCCGTAGTTGAAATGTAAAGCTATTATCTCATTGCCGTCTTTTTTCGCCATAAACGCCGCCAATGCGCTATCCATGCCGCCGCTTACGATACATACCGCTTTTTTCAAAATATATCCTTATTTTTTTCGTGATTATAACTAAAATAAAATTTAAAAACTGATATACTTGCGAAAAGGTTTTTTATGCTGACGATTGAAAATGATACGAATTATACGGTAGATACGCTTTTGCTTGAAAAAATAGCTCTATCGCTCTCCAAAAAAGATATAGAGTGCATATTCACAAACTCTGAAAATATGCGCGAGCTAAATCTAAAAGAGAGAGGAAAAGACGAGATTACCGATGTTTTGAGCTTTCCTTTGGAAGATTTGCCGTTTGCGCCGCTTGGAAGCATCGTGATAAATCTGGAGCTTGCGGGCAGTACGGCAAAGGAGTTAAATCACTCATTAAGCGATGAATGCGCTCTGCTTTTCATACATGGATTGCTTCATATTTTAGGCTTTGACCATGAATGCGACAAGGGAGAGATGAGAGCAAAAGAAGAAGAACTGATAAAAAAGTTCGCTTTGCCTAAAAGCCTTATTTGCAGGACGCAAAACTAACTGTTGTGAAATTTTGAATAATATTAAAAGGCTAGTTTTGGATTGCATAGACAACTGCTTATCTCATTCCCGCGCCCAAACGACAAGCGAAGCTCATATCGTGAGGGAAGGCGGGAGTCCAAACTAATAAATAAAAATTATTTCATCTTATTATTGGTAATGCTTTTTTGTTGTAATAATATAGATTCCCGTTTTCACGGGAATGACGAAAAAGAGGCATGGAATGATTGCTTCCGTCATTCCATCAAGCCACTATGTCATTCCCGCACAGGCGGGAATCCAAACTAATAACTTTAAAATGTAAAAGTATGAAAGAAAATAAAAAAGAGTTATATAATGTCAATTCTTTTTATATTGTCTTTGTTTGTTTGTAAGTATTCTTTTTGGATTCCCGCCTACGCGGGAATGACATAAGGAAAGAGGGAATGACGGAGAGGATTGTCATTCCATTGTCCCCTTTTGTCATACCCGCGACCGAACGACAAGCGAAACACATGCGCCCTTTTCGTCATTCCCGCGCAGGCGGGAATCCAAACTAATAACTTTAAAATATAAAAGCATGAAAGAAATAAAAGGGAGTTATAAAATGTCAATTTTTTTTATATTGTCTTTGTTTGTTTGTAAGTATTCTTTTTGGATTCCCGCCTACGCGGGAATGACGGAAGAGGGGCGCGGGAATGACGAAAAGGGGCGCAGGAATGACGGAAGGTTTGGATTCCCGCCTGCGCAGGAATGACATAGTGGATCGCGGGAAATGACGGAAGGATAGGTTACTTTGTTTGCAATGGCGAAAAGGAAACATAGGAATGACAACCGTTTATGTCATACCCACGAAAGCGGGTATCTATTCTTGGATTCCCGCCTACGCGGGAATGACATAAGGAAAGAGGGAATGGCGAAGGGACAAATTTCCGCACTTCGCATGAGGCGTGGAAATGGCGAAAAGGAAAATGGAAATGACGGAGAATTTTTCTGGATTGCCGCGCTCTTGCAATGACAAAGAGATTTGGATTCCTGCCTTTCCTCACAATCCTGCGGAAACTTATTGTTCAGGCAGGGAAATGGCATAAAAATAATAATGAAACGACTTAACGCAAAGTTTATATTTTTAAAAATTCAAGTTTTAAGAGAATACATGCCGCAAAATCGCAGATATTGCGGCCATGTTAAAAATCACTCGCTTGTGGCGTTGTCTGATGCAACGGGCGCTATCGAGCCTCGTTTATAGACTATGTCTTTTGTGCCTGCGCCGCAGACGCCGACAATTTTGCCGTCTATTTCGCTTCCTTTATCAACCGCTTCAAGCGTAAATTCTTTGACGCCGTTTGCGCGTATTTTCGCGTCTATCTTGCTGATAACTTCTTCGCATGGAGTCGCAAAAAGCGCGGAAATGCCGACAAAAGCCAAACCAAAAACTACTTTCTTCATGAACAATCCTTTTTAAAAAATGTATGATTATATTTTATTTATGCTTAAAAAATAAATTTCATGCACAAATCATCGGCGAAGATATCACGGTCTCTTTTGGCTTGAAATAAACCGCGCAATTTATGCCCTGCGCCAATTGCTCTATCGCATGCTCTTTTTTTGCGTCCCGTTCATCGCCTTCAATACTAAGTAAAAATATCGGATATCTTTTGTCGTTAAATTTGATATATTCGCCTGTTTTTACGGCAAGTTTTACGGTAATGGATGCGGCATCATGATGGCTTTCAAATATCTTGCTTATGAGTTGGGCAAATTTTTCTATTTGCAGTTTTAACTCCGGAAATGTCGGGTCAAAATCTTTTTTGAAAACTATCTTGCGGCTTATGGACGCTGCGCTGATACACAAGTCCAAAAGCGAATAGATATTGATAAATTCGCCGCTCTCATCAAGCGAAGTAAATCTTTTGACGGGTTTTTTGTAAAGTTTGATGCCTATATTGTTATCGTCCAGATATCCGACTGTCAAGCCGTAATACAGACTTTCGCCGAGCCTAAAATCAAAAAGCGTAGTTTTGAAGCCAAAAGTCATGCTTGCGTATGCGCTCGCCATGTCAAAAAGCTCTTTTGCGTCTGCCTGCGAGAGCAGATACTGCGCCTCTTGATTTATCGCCGCTATTTTGCCGTTTGAGTCAAAAAGAACAAACGGATTGTAGTCGTTATCCATCCAAAGTTCGTAAAATTGCGTCAAAATTTCAACCTTTATGATATTCTATAAGTATTTTGCCTATTTTAGGACTTTTTAACTTTTTAATAGCTGTATTCTCTATCTGCCTCACGCGCTCTCGCGTAGTGTTCATGATGATAGAGACCTCTTCAAGCGTCATATCGCCCAAACAGTAATCGCCGTAAACCGCTTTTGCCAGACTGATATAATAATCCGCCGTATCTTTTTTCGCGTTCTCTTCTATAATGCGTATTTTGGCTCTTTGCTTGTCGCTTAAAGGTAATTTTTCAATTTTACTCTTTTTCATCTGCCTATCCATGAAATACGCCTTTAAGATAAAACCTAACCTTCAATATAATTTTTCAGTTTTCTGCCGACTTTCGGGTGTTTTAATTTTTTGATAGCCGAACTTTCTATCTGCCTTACGCGCTCTCTTGTAACATTTAACTCTTTGCCTATCTCTTCAAGCGTTCTGTCGCTCTCGTCGTCCAAAAGTCCAAAACGCATCCTGATAACGGCTTTTTCGCGCTCGTTAAGCTGCTCCAAGACTTCGTCTATTTGCTCTTTCAAATCGTTTTTTAATATATGATCTATCGGCGAAAGCGTATTTCTATCCTCTACAAAATCGCCAAATTTTCCATCGTCTTCATTGCCTATCGGAGCTTCCAAAGATATAGGCTCTTTTGTGATTTTGATAACATTTCGCACCTTATCGGGAGTCAATCCCACTTCTTCGGCTATCGTATCAATATCCGGCTCTTTGCCATGTTCTTGCAGATATTTTCTTACGACTTTATTGATACGATTTATTGTCTCTATCATGTGTATAGGTATGCGGATAGTACGCGCTTGGTCTGCGATAGCGCGGCTTATCGCCTGTCTTATCCACCATGTGGCATAAGTAGAAAATTTAAAGCCTTTTTTGTATTCAAACTTGTCAACAGCCTTCATGAGACCGATATTTCCCTCCTGTATGAGGTCTAAAAACGGCAATCCTCTGTTGGTATATCTTTTGGCGATTGAAACGACAAGTCTTAGATTTGACTTTGCCATGCGCTCTTTTGCCTTATCTGTTATCCTTTTGCCGCGTTTTATCTGCTCCAAAATCTCTTTCAAAACTTCAGGCTCAAGGCTGAATGATTTTTTGGAAGCTTCTCTCGTCTGGAAAAGTTTTTTTATCTCCACATATGTTGAAATAGTCGTGGCTTCCGGCACCATAGCGATAATTTCATCTTTGTTGAGTTCTGTTATTTTGGCTAATATTTTTTTGTGGTTTTCTCTTAGCGTATCATTAAAAAGAGAGAGTTTATACTCCAATCTTTTCAACTCTTTTTCAAACTCCACATCTCCCTTTAACGCTCCTTCTATAGCGCGTACAAGTTCGTTTATAAGCTTGCTGGTAGGTCCCAAATCCATGAGTTTCTCTTTTAAAACTCTCTTTTTATAGGCTACGGCAAGATTGTGTTCCAAAGAGTCGTCAATATTTTTATTTTCATTCATTTTTGCGGTAAATTTCATCCACTCTTTTTTCGCTTTTTCCAAAGCCCTGAAACTCTCTATGACATTTTCGGAGCGTTTAAGCTCTTTTTTTGTAGGCGCTCTTTTTGGTTCGCTGTTTTCATCCAAATCCATATCTTCGTCATCGTCCAAATCTTCCTCTTCGTCATCTTCCTCTTCGTCATCAAAACTTTTAAACAGCTCTTTTACCCTGCGTTCTCTATTTACAAGCGCCTCTTTATATTCAAGGATAAAATCTATAAGATAAGGCACGGAACAAAATGCGTCTATGATAATATCTTCGCCAAGCTCAATTTTTTTGCTGATAAAAACCTCTTCGTCTTTTGTCAAAAGCGATATCTGCCCCATTTCCCTTAAATACATTCTAACGGGGCTGTCGCTTCTTGACCACTCCAAAAGATCTTTTTCATTTGCCAAATCAAACTCGTCTTCCAAAGCTTCGTCTTGAACTTTCTGCTTTTCCTGTTCTCGTTTTTTGGCTTCTTCCAAATTGCGTATTTTGGCTATTTCTGCTGAACTTATAAGCGATGCGCCGTACTTTTTTAAAAGCGTGTCTATTTTTTTAATGATAACTGAGGTGGGTTGTTTTGGAAAGAATTCTATCAATTCGTCATAAGTCAAATGACCTTTTTCATTTTTTTTTAAAAAATCTTCCAACATTATAAAACTATCTTTTGATACTGACATAAATATGCTCCTTTTAGAGTTTGAAAGCGCATGAAGAGGCATATTATACCCAAAAATTTTTAAAACTTATTTAGCTTCGCCGCAAACGCGTTTTTTTAAAAAAGTCTTTTTAAAATCTCTTTGCAGTTTTACAATTTCTAAAATTTTTGAGGAGGAAACGATGTCTTTTCGTATAGAACACGATTTGATAGGAGATAAGGAAATCTCCAACGATTGTTATTACGGTGTGCAAACGGCACGGGCGAAAGAGAATTTTCACATAACAGGAGTAAAACTCTCAAGTTTTCCGACTTTTATAAAGTCATTGGCTCTTGTTAAAAAAGCGGCGGCTTTGGCGAATTATGAGTTAAAACTGCTCACGGAAGCCAAAAAGAACGCTATTTGTGAAGCATGCGACGAGATAATAAGCGGCAAATACCATGACCATTTTGTCGTAGATATGATACAAGGCGGCGCAGGCACTTCCACGAACATGAACGCCAATGAAGTTATCGCAAATATAGGTCTTGAACTCATGGGACATAAAAAAGGCGAATACAAATATCTTCATCCGAACAATGACGTAAATCTCTCCCAATCCACAAACGATGCGTATCCTACGGCTTTGCGCATAGCCATTTATGAAAGGCTCGGCGGCTTGATAGAAGCCATGACTATCATAAAAGACTCTTTTTCAAACAAGGCTTTGGAGTTTAAAGATGTGATAAAAATGGGAAGAACACAGCTTCAAGACGCCGTTCCGATGACTTTGGAGCAGGAGTTTAGAACTTACGCTGTCATGATAGGCGAAGATATCCAAAGAGTGGACGAAGCAAGACAGTTGGTAAGAGAGATGAATCTCGGCGCGACCGCTATCGGAACGGGCATCAATTCGCATCCTGACTATTCAAAGTTAGTAGAGAGCAAATTGCAGGAGGTTACGGGGCGTCCGTTTATAACGGCGAAAGATTTGGTGGAAGCTACGCAGGATACGGGCGCGTATGTGCAAATTTCGGGCGTTTTGAAAAGAGTCGCTACGAAAATGTCAAAAATCTGCAACGATTTGAGGCTTTTAAGCTCAGGTCCAAGGACTGGATTTAATGAGATAAATCTTCCCGCCATGCAGCCCGGAAGTTCTATAATGCCCGGCAAAGTCAATCCCGTTATCCCCGAAGTTGTAAATCAAGTCTGCTTTCAAGTCATCGGCAGCGATATTACCGTTACATTAGCAAGCGAAGGCGGACAGCTGCAGTTGAATGTTTTTGAGCCTGTCATCGCTTACAATCTTTTTAACTCTATAAACATGATGAGCCATGCGTTCAAAACGCTTGCACATTCATGCGTGGACGGCATCACGGCAAACAAAGAAAGATGCAAGGATTTGGTACTAAACAGTATCGGTTTGGTAACCGCGCTAAATCCGTTCATAGGCTATGAAAATTCAACTTCCGTAGCAAAAGAGGCTTTGGAGAGCGGCGGTTCGGTATATAACATCGTGCTTGAACGCGGACTTTTGGCAAAAGATGAGCTTGAAGATATCATAAGACCTGAAAATATGATAAAACCGCGCAATTTCGGATTGTCCGAAAAGCATAAACTCGACATCAACGCAAAAAACAGAGGAGTAAAATAATGTTAGTTCCTTTTCTTAGTCCTGAAATGCTTTTGATACTGCAAATCATCGTAGTATTGGGAGCTATATTTATAGGCGTTCGTTTGGGCGGCATAGCGATAGGTTATGCCGGAGGTATAGGATTGATATTTTTATGCCTGTTTTTGGGTATGAACCCGGGAGGCATTACGGGAAGCAAAGTTTTAATTCCCATAGACGTTATTTTGATAATTATGTCGGTCATCGCGGCTATTGCGGCTATGCAGGTCGCGGGCGGACTTGACTATCTGGTGCATTTGGCGGAAAAGATTTTGAGAAAACATCCAAAATACATAACATTTTTGGGACCTACCGTAACATATTTTCTGACAATATTTGCAGGCACAGGACACACGGCATTTTCCGCGCTTCCGGTTATAGCCGAAGTCGCGAAAGAGCAAGGCATTAAACCTTCAGTGCCTTTAAGCGTTTCTGTTGTCGCATCGCAGATTGCCATCACGGCTTCGCCTGTCTCGGCAGCAGTTATTTTTATGAGCGGCGTATTGGAACCTCTTGGAGTAGGATACTTGACGATTTTAATGATATGTATCCCGACAACATTTATAGCCTGCATGATAACGGCTTTTGTATGCAATCTTTTTGATACAGACCTCAGTAAAGACCCTGTTTATCAGCAGAGATTACAAGAGGGCTTGGTTAAACTTCGCGGTCAGCGAGAGTTTACAGCTAAAAAAGGCGCGAAACTATCAGTATTGCTGTTTTTAATCGGCGTTGTGGCGGTTGTTTTATATGCAAGCGCCATCAGCGATGCTATTAAATGGATAGAAAACCCCGTTGTCGGACGCGACGCGGCTATCATAATGTTCATGCTTACCATTGCAACTCTTATTGCATTTTTCTGCAAGATAGATACGGACAAAGTTTTTAACGCTTCTACATTCAAGTCAGGCATGACAGCCTGTATTTGCGTTCTTGGCGTTGCATGGCTGGGATCTACTTTTGTAAGCGGAAATATAGAAGGCATTAAAAGCGTAGCGGGCAATTTACTGCAAAACTATCCATGGATGCTTGCGGTCGTACTCTTTTTTGCGGCTACGCTTTTATATTCGCAAGCCGCTACGACAAGGGCGCTTATCCCTACGGCGATTTTGCTGGGCGTTGAACCGACGACAATTATAGCTTCTTTTGCCGCTGTGGGCGCGCTGTTTGTTTTGCCTACATACCCAACGCTTTTAGCCGCCGTGCAAATGGACGATACGGGAAGCACCAGAATAGGCAAGTATGTCTTTAACCACCCGTTTTTATTTCCGGGAGTGTTGGCCATAGTGATTTCGGTCGCGCTTGGCTTTATAGTCGCGCCTTTATTTATTTAAACTTGCATGAGAGCGTTTCGGCGCTCTCAAACCAATCTAAAACTAATTTTTTGAAAGGATTTTAAATGAGATTAATCAAAAAGATTGCTCTTTTGCTGTTAGTCTTCTGCGCTTTTGCCTTTGCAAAGCCTACAATTTACATTCTCGCCACAGGCGGCACTATCGCGGGCGCTGGGGATTCGGAGATAAAAAGCTCTTACTCTGCCGGCGCCGTTACGGTAGATAAACTCATAGCCGCCGTTTCTGCGATAAATGAGATAGCGGTTATCAAAGGGGAGCAAATTTCCAGCATAGGCTCTCAAGAGATGAATAACAAAGTCTGGCTCAAACTCGCAAAAAGAGTCAATGAACTTTTAGCGCGAAAAGATGTTGAGGGCATAGTCATCACTCATGGAACCGATACTATGGAAGAGAGCGCATACTTTTTGCATTTAACGGCGAAAAGTAAAAAACCTATCGTTTTTGTTGGAGCCATGAGGTCGGGAACATCCATGAGCGCAGATGGTCCTATGAATTTATATAATGCCGTAAATGTAGCCGTCAATAAAGAAAGCGCGGGCAAAGGGGTACTTGTGGTAATGAATGATGAAATTCATTCGGCAAGAGACGCTACAAAAACCATAACTACATCCGTTCAAACTTTCGCTTCCCCGAACAGCGGTAAAATCGGAACGGTTTTTTACGGCGAAGTAGAATATTTTATGCAGCCCGTAAAAGCCCACACGATAAATTCGGAGTTTGATATAAGCAAACTTGAAAACCTGCCGAGAGTAGATATACTTTTTGCGCATCCTGAAGATTCCGGCGTATTTGTTGAAGCGGCTGTAAATGCAAGCGCAAAAGGCATCATACATGCTGGCATGGGCAATGGAAATCTCTTTCCATCAACCCAAGAAGCGCTCGCCAAAGCCGTAAAAGACGGCGTTGCAGTGGTTAGAAGTTCGCGCGTGCCAAACGGAGCTACTACGCTTGAAGGCGAAGTGAACGATAAAGAGTTCGGTTTTATAGCGTCAAATTCTTTAAGCGCGCAAAAAGCAAGAGTACTTTTAATGCTTGGGCTTACCAAAACAAGCGATACTAAAGAACTTCAAAAACTATTTTTAAAATACTAAAATTTCCGCGTATTTTTTATTTTTCCATGTACTTTAAAAAAATAACATGGAAAAATACTTTTTTTTGATACAATATACCATATTTTTTGGGTGTTCTAAATATAATGAAATTTCATATAAAAATTTTTATTTTATTATTAATGATAAGCGCTGTTTTTGCAGAAGAAAAACAGATACTCATTATCAACTCTTACCATAGAGGATTTCAGTGGAGCGATGATGTTATAAAAGGCTTGGAGACGGCATTATCAGAGCGCATGGATATAACGGCAAACATTCTTTACATGGACTCAAAGCGCATAAATTCTGCGGAATATTACGAAAAACTGCTTGAACTTTACAAGATTCAGCTTCAAAACCGCAAATATGATTTGATTATTGTTATTGATAAATTTGCTTACGACTTTGTGCTGCGATACTATCATGAGTTTTTTACCAACGAACCGATACTTTTTTCGGGACTTGAACGGATTTCCATGGACGAGATAAGAAAAAACGCTTTGGAAGATAAAATTTTCGGAGTATTTGAAAGAAGAGCCATTAAAGAGACTATTCCGATGATTTCAAAAATGATTCCGAATCTAAAAAAACTCTACATTATCAACGACCAGAGCGAAAACGGCGATGACAGCAATCCGTTTATACTTGAAGCGATAAAAGAGAATGAAAAAAAGATAGAGATAGAGTATATCAGGGCGTCCACTTTGGAAGAGATTGAGGAGAAATTTTCGTCATACAAAAGCGGCGAGGCTATTTTTTATATAAGATTTTACAATGATAAACATGGTAAATTTTACAGAAACAACCAAATATCGGCGACTCTTGAAAAGCTAAAACTGCCCGTTTTTGTTACGGATACTCTTTTTGCGGGCGGCGGCGCGCTTGGCGGCAAACTTGTACTGATTGACGAACTTGGGAAAGAGACGGGAAGAGTTGCGATTGAGATATTAGACGGCAAATTGGAGCCGCTTTTTACGACTACGCTTGATAAATACGCTTTTAGATTTGACATGAATAAAATGAGAGAGTTTGATATAAACCCAAGCCTTGCCGTCGAAAATTATACAATCATAAATATGCCGCAGACATTTTTTGACAAACACAGAGAGTTTATAAATTTTGTTTTTATCATTTCTCCGATTTTTATTTTCCTTATTTTGGGACTTTTGCACAATATCTACATGAGGATTAAAAACGAAAAAAAATTGCACATCGTGGAGCTTGAAAAAAACAAACATCAGCAATTTGTCATACAGCAGTCAAAGTTAGCCGAAATAGGCGAAGTATTTTCGTCCATAGCGCATCAGTGGAAAAATCCGCTTGTAGAGATAGCCACTATCGCGCAAGAACATGCCTTTAAAGAGCGCGACAAAAACAGCCAGTTTGTCAAAGATATCATGGTGCAGATACGCTACATGACGGATACCATGAGCGATTTTCAGAAATTCATAGCTCCCTCGGCCGTCAAAACTTCCTTTAATGTAGAAGAGGCTATAAAATCCATGATGAAGATTATAAATCATACGATAAAATACAACTATATAGACATTATCATCAATAAAAAAGACGCACCGCGCTTGAATGTGTACGGCTATAAAAACGAATTTATGCAGATACTTTTAAATATCGTAAACAACGCCAAAGACCAAATAGCCGAGCTTAGAAAAAAAAGAGCGTTAAAAAGAGGACGGATAGAGTTTTTCATATATAACGACAAAAATTTTATTATTATAGAGATAAGCGACAATGCCGGCGGCATCAAAAATGACATGCTTCCAAATATCTTTGACGCTTACTACACTACAAAAAAGAACGGTCACGGTATAGGTCTTTACATGTCAAAACTTATCATTGAGAATAAAATGGGCGGGAAAATAGAAGCTTTCAATAAAAAAGACGGCGCTTGCTTTAAAATATCGCTGGAGGCGGAGAAATGAAAATTTTGGTTTTGGAAGATAATGAGAGATTGGCAAATCTAATAAAAGCTACTTTGGAACAGGAGGGCTTTAAAACGGATATTTTTTATGACGGCGAAGAGGCGTTAAATGCCATAAACAACGGCTATCATTGTTATGTTTTGGATATTAATGTGCCTTCTTTGGACGGAATTAGCATACTTGACATGATAAGACTTTATCATAAAGAGACGCCCGTTATCATTATCAGTTCAAACCATGAATTGGAAAATATCCAAAAAGCTTACGAGATAGGAGCGGACGATTATCTGAAAAAGCCGTTTTTTAATTACGAACTTATTCAAAAGATTAAAAAATTCTGCCGCCCTTTGGCGGTTTCGGTTATAAATTTAACAGACGGATATGTATTTAACTGCGAAAACAGCAGGCTTTACGACAATAAAGGCAGCGAAATACCTCTTGCTAAAAAAGAGATACTCTTTTTTGAACTTTTCGTGAAAAACCGCCAGCGTATAGTTACATTCACAGAAATGGAAGAGTATATATGGGAAGGCGAGGAAACCTCCACACTAAATATGCACGCCCTCATAAAAAGAGTGCGCAAAAAACTGCCGGAAAATGCCATCAAAATCGTCAAGGGAGTTGGTTACGCGCTGAACTGAGCCTTTGACGGATTTGCCGCCGCGCAATGCGCACATGCAAGCTTGCCGTCATGTGGAAAGCAAAAACAAAATGCGCTAAACTTTTCGCTTAGCCGCATAACTCTTTCCGTTATTGCGAGAAATAAAATGACGAAGCAATCCAGAAAAATATAAACAATTCTAACTTGTAAATAAAAGGTTGTTTTATTTGCCGTTCATGATAATTTTTTACTAAAAACTCTGAATTGCTTCGCTTTGTTCGCAACGGTAGAAAGGTTGTCATTCCCGTGACCAACTATGTCATTCCCGTGAAAACGGGAATCCAAACTAATAAATAAAAATTATTTCATCTTATTATTGGCGACAGCCTTTTTGTTGTAATAATATAGATTCCCGCCTACGCGGGAATGACATAGAGAGGTAATTCCCGCGATATAACGACAAGCGAAATGTATGACACTCCTTTTCGTCATTCCCGCCACCAACTATGTCATTCCCGCGCAGGCGGGAATCCAAACTAATAACTTTAAAATATAAAAATGTGAAAAAATAAAAGAGAGTTATAAAATATCAATTCTTTTTATATTGTCTTTGTTTGTAAATATTCTTTTTGGATTCCCGCCTACGCGGGAATGACATAGGAAGGGGGGAATGACGAAGGAACGAATTTACTCACTTCGCATGAGGTGGCGGGAATGACATAGAGAGTTGCGGGAATGACCAAAAGAGGCGGTAGAAGAGGCGCATGAGTTCGCGCGGGAATGACGGAAGGAAAATGCGGGAATCCAAGCATTCCGTCAGTGCAAAAATGCGCAATTCAAAAAACAAAAAAAGGATTGCCGAACGAACGGCAATCCAACAGTTTAATTACTCAAATCAATAGCTTCTATAAAAACATTGGTATTGGTATTATTGCCCAAACCAAACTGACCGTAATAGTTATATCCTGCCGCGTAAACTTTGCCGTTGTCGCTTAGAGCAAGGGAGTGAGAATTATAGGCAGCTATAGCGGTGATATTTTTATCGATTAAATCTGTAACTTCGGTAAAAACATTGGTATCGATATTATTGCCCAAACC
>JAITAB010000045.1 GCA_031284315.1 Campylobacteraceae bacterium | reverse complement strand
CAAAACCGATTGTAACTACCGATACGGTCGGATGCAGAGATGTTGTAGATGACGGCATAAACGGATTTTTAGCGCCGATAAAAGACTCTGAAAAATTAGCTGATAAAATAGAGATACTGATAAAAGATGAGAAATTAAGGTCTAAAATGGGAGCAAACGGCAGAAAAAAGGCTTTAAAAGAGTTTGAATTAAAAAAAGTCGTGAAACAGTATCTTGAACTTTATGAAAAAATATTTTTAAGGATAAAAAAATGAAAGTATGCGTTATAGGCGGGGCGGGATATATCGGCTCGCATACGGTTTATGAGTTGATTGACGCGGGACATGAAGTAGTCGTTGTGGATAACCTCTCAACGGGGCTTAGAGATGCCGTGCATAAAAAAGCTGCATTTTACGAGGGAGATATTACGGATTTTCGCGCCCTTGATGAGATAATCGCGCATGAGAGCAGTAAAAAACCGTTTGGCGTAGCGATGCATTTTGCCGCAAAGATAGTCGTGCCTGAAAGCGTGAAAAATCCGAGCTTGTATTATTACAATAATGTCGAAGGCGTAAGAACGATGCTTGATGTCATGGTGAAGCACAATATAAAAAATATCATCTTCTCTTCCACAGCGGCAGTTTACGGCGAAGCAAAAGAGGGCGTTTGCACCGAAGAGAGCGAAACAAAACCGATAAATCCTTACGGAGAGACAAAGCTTGCGAGCGAAAAAATGATAGACTGGTTTGCGCGCGCTTATGGCATGAATTACTGCATTTTCAGATATTTCAATGTCGCGGGCGCTCACAAAACGCTTGAGATAGGCTTGCTTCGCGACCATTTGACGCATATCGTGCCCGTAACAATACAAACTGCGCTTGGCATAAGAAAAAAGATGACGGTTTTCGGCGGCGATTATGATACTGAGGACGGCACATGCGTGAGGGATTATATCCATGTAAGCGATATAGCTTACGCGCATGTTTTGGGAATGAAGCATATAGCGGAAAAAAATGTGTCGGAAGTTATAAATCTCGGTTCAAATCAAGGGTTTTCCGTGAAAAATATTATAAGCGAAGTAGAAAAGCATTATCCTGTCAATCACGAATACGGCGCGAGAAGGGAGGGCGATCCTGCAAAACTCATAGCTTCCAATAAAAGAGCAAAAGAGATTCTCGGATGGATGCCTAAAAGAGATTTGGCTGAGATTATTTTAAGCGATTTGCAGTTTAGAATAAAGCATAAAAAATAAAATATATTGTAAAATATCATTTAAAAAAATACAAAAAGGGCATACATGCCGTTAATTGCTTTTGTCATTTCGTTTTTAATATCTCTTTGCGCTATATATTTGACAAAAAAACATAATCTTTTTTTGGATTATCACAACTCTTCAAAACCGCAAAAGGTTCATGACGCCACTACGCCGAGAGCCGGCGGACTTGGGATATTTTGCGGCAGCGTTTTAATGTGCGCGGGCTATTTTCCTTTTGCGCTGTTTTTTTTATTTGCGGGATTTATAACATTTGCGGCGGGGCTGCTTGAAGATTTGCGCGGCACTTTATCGCCGAAAAAAAGGCTTTTGATACAGTCTTTGTCTGCTGTTGCTGGTATGGTTTTGTTTAATGCCATGATATTTGATGTGGGCATATCATGGCAGTTTCCGATTGTCGTGAGCGTACTTTTCACGATATTTGCAGTTGTAGGCTCCATTAATGCCGTAAATATCATAGACGGTTTTAACGGGCTGGCATCGGGTATTTGCATTATGGTTTTGATATCGCTTTGCCTGTGCGCTTACATGGTAGGTGATACGCAGATTTTATATATAAGTTTGATTGTGCTGGGCGCGGCGGGCGGCTTTTTTGTTCTAAATTTTCCGAAAGGCAAAATTTTTCTTGGGGACGGCGGAGCGTATTTTCTGGGTTTTTGTATCGTTGAGATAGCGATACTGCTTAGCCAAAGACATGAACAAATCTCGTCATGGTTTGTACTTTGCATTATGATATATCCCGTTTATGAAGTGCTTTTTTCCGCATACCGTAGAAAACGAAAAGGTTTGTCGCCTCTGCATCCCGACAAAATGCATCTGCATACGGTTATATTTAGAAAAATCACAAAAAGCAATTACAAAACTTCCGTTTTGATATGGATAATAGCCGCGCCCTTTATATTTATCCCGCTGTCGTACATGTGGCATACAAAGCTGTTGGCAGCTACCGTTTTACTGTTTATCCTGCTCTACAATCTCATATATTTCAGGCTTGTTAAACTGCGAAAACGCTAACCGTTCACGCTGTCTATCGCTTGGCAAATGATGTGTCCTATCATGATGTGCATCTCTTGAATGCGCGGAGTATCGGATGAAGGAACTACTATATTTATATCGCAGACTTCGCTCATATTTCCACCGTCTTTTCCGCTAAATCCTATGCATCGGCAGCCTGTTTCGCGCCCTAATTTTAACGCTTTTATAACATTTGCGCTTGTGCCGCTTGTAGAGATGCCTATCAGCAAATCCCCTTTTCTCGCCAAAGCTTCGACCTGTCTTTCAAAAACACTCTCATATCCGAAATCATTTCCTATAGCCGTAAGCGCGGAAGTATCAGTTGTAAGGGCAATCGCGCCCAAACCCTTGCGAGCCGTCTTATATCTTCCTACAAGTTCAGCCGCTATATGCTGTGCGTCCGCCGCGCTTCCGCCGTTGCCGAAAATCAAAATCTTATTGCCGTTTGCTATCGTATCCGTTGCGATAACGCAGGCTGTATAAATATATCTTTGAAGTTCTAAAAGCGTCTTTTGCGCCGTTAATATATGAGAATTTATCTCATTTTTTATCATTTCAGTCATTGATTTTGTATCCTTTTGATTATATTTGTAGTGCTTTTATTCTCTACAAAATCTATTAAAACGACCTCTTTTACCAAATCGCCGCCCACAACTTCCCTGCCTTTATAATCGGCGCCTTTTGCCAAAATATCCGGCTTTAATTTTTGTATCAGTTGATAGGGCGTATCCTCTTCAAAAATTACCACATAATCAACAAAGCCAAGAGAAGAGAGTACGACCGCTCTATCCTGACAATCGTTTATGGGTCTGCCGCCGCCTTTCAGTCTTTGCACGCTTTCGTCCGAATTCAGCCCTACTATAAGTAAAGAGCCGAGATTTTTGGCGTTTTGCAGATACTTTACATGTCCTGCATGGAGTATGTCAAAACAGCCGTTTGTAAAAACTATCTTTGCTTTTTTATCTTTGTGTTCAAGTATTTTTTGAAGTTCGTCCGCGCTTAATATTTTGCTTTCGCACTCAATTTTGAGCTTTTGGTTTTCATATCTGTTTATTTCGTCTATATTTGCGGCTGCGCTTCCGAGTTTTGCCACGACAACGGCGGCGGCGGAAGTCGCAAAAAGCGCGGCTTTATAGATGTCAAATCCTGCGCAAAGTCCTATTCCCAATGCCGCCAAAACAGTATCTCCCGCTCCCGTAACATCATATACTTCTCTTGCTATCGTGGGGATTTTTGTCATGTTTTCATGAAAGATAGCCATTCCGTCTTCTGATAAAGTTACAATGACAAAATCCAACCCCAACTCTTTTTTCAATTTCTCGCCCGCAGTTTTTAGAGATTTGTCGTCTGTTATTTTTATCCCGCTTGCGATGGAAGCCTCTTTTTTATTGGGTGTGATAAGCGTAGCGCCTGCGTATTTTGAGTAATCCTCTCCCTTTGGGTCAATGAGCGTAAATTTTCCATTTTCTTTTGCCGTTTTTATGACGCCGCTTGTAAATTCATCGGTCAAAACGCCTTTTGCATAGTCCGATATCAATACCAAATCATACTTCAAAATAGCGCCGCTTACGGCTTTTAACAGTTTTTCTTGACTTTCAATACTTATATCGTTTTTTGATTCAAGGTCGTATCTTACTATTTGCTGGTGAGACGCCATGATTCTGCTTTTTTTGGCAGTTTTGCGCCCTTTTTCAAACAGCAGCATATCAATTCCAACGCCGAGTTTTTTTAACATGTCTATCAAATCGTTTCTATTTTCATCGTCTCCTATAACGCTTGCCGCATCAACGCTTGCGCCAAGACTGACGAGGTTTGATATAACGTTTCCGGCTCCTCCGAGCGCGGAAGTTTCGTTTTTTATATCCACTACCTGCACGGGCGCTTCGGGAGAAATTCTTTCGCAGCTTCCCCAAAGATAGTGGTCTATCATCAAATCGCCTACTACTAAAATTTTCGGAATTTTTGATATTTTATACATTTTTTACTTCGCTCTCATATATCTTTTTTATTTCATTCACATAATCTTTTATGCCGTCTTCCAGTGAAAATTTCGGGCTAAATCCAATCTTTTCGCGCGTAGAAGCGATATTTGCCTGCGTATGCGTTTGATAAGCTTTGTATGGATTTTCAAAATAGTCTGTTTTATAATCTGTTCCAAGCTCTTTTTGCAAAATATCGGCTATATCCTGAAATGAGCGCGGCTTGCCTGTGCCGACATTATAAACGCCGCTTTTATCTGCAGACATGGCTAAAATATTTGCCTGCACCACATCTTCTATATAGATAAAATCGCGCAAAATCTTATCCGAGCCGAAAAAGAGGCGCGGAGCTTTGCCGCTTAATATTTGAAGTCCGAGCTGCAATATCATGGAAGCGGTTTTTTCCTTAAAATATTCATTTTTGCCGTAAACATTAAAATATCTAAGCCCGATTGCCTTTATATCGTATTTTTTCACATATTCTTTTGCTGCGTTATCCATGACAAGCTTGCTGAATCCGTACACATTCTGCGGATTTTCCGCGCCTACGGTCTGCGGGCTTGGCGCATTGCCGTAAGTCGCTCCCGAAGAAGCGTATATCATTTTAGCATCTTTTCTTTTTGCAAGTTCCAGCAAATCAATAAAAGCGTTTACATTCGTTCTTATCATAATCTCTTGGTCTAAAACCGTAGTATCGGATATCGCGGCTTCATGAAATATATAGTCAATGTCATATTTTTCAAGCCGCGCCAAATCTTCTTTTTTTGTGATATCGCCGCTTATTATTTCGCCTTTGAAACCTGTTAGATTTTTAAAGTGTCCGAAGCTTTTTAAATTGCCGTTTCCAAAACGCTCGGCGGTTCTAAAAATATCAAAAGCTATAATTCTTGCATAAGGATGGTTTTCTTGAAAATAAAAAGCCAGATTGCTCCCGATAAAACCTGCCGCGCCCGTAATCAAAATAGTTTTGTTTTTAAGCTTGCTGTTTATATATTTCACGAAATTCCTTTTAAAAATAAGCCGCATTATAGCAAATGTATGCTTTTAGTTCATGGGACAATGAGATTTACCGCCTCTTTGAGCGATTTTATCCTGTATTTTGCCGTAGTTTCGCCCTCTCCCAGATAAATAGTATTTTTTATCCCCGCATTTTGCGCCGCTTTTATATCGCTTTCTTTGTCTCCTATAAGCCATGAAGCGTTCATGTCTATATGAAACTCTTTTTGCGCGTCAAGGAGCATTTTTGGGTTTGGCTTGCGGCATTGGCAGTTAAATTCAGGCGCATGAGGGCAGTAGTAGAGTTTTGTGATTTGGATATTTCGTTTTGCAAATTCGCCCGTCATGTACTCTGTCAATTCCAAAAAATCGCTTTCCGTATAATATCCTCTTGCTATCCCGGACTGGTTTGTAACGATAAATAAAAGATACCCGTTTGCGGCGCATGTTTGCAATAACTCAAAAATATGTTCCTTAAAAACAAAATTTTCTGGTTTGTAAACATACCCTCTATCTTCGTTTATCACGCCGTCTCTGTCCAAAAAAATCGCTTTAAAAGTCATAATCGCCTCTTGTTTTGTTAATAAGCAAAACGCTATTATACTAAATTATTAAAGATTAAACTGTGAAAGGCTATAATGTGCAGATTAATCTTAAAAGGGGAATGATGATGAAAACAGGTAAAATCATAGCAATATCGTTTTTTGTTGCGAGCGCGCTTTCATTTGCTTCTGCGGCTACTGCCGAGGTGAATTTCAAACGCTGTATAGTATGCCACGGCACAAAAGCCGAGAAAGTTCCGCCGGGCGGTACAATTATATCGGCTACACTTTCAAAAGACGAGTTGAAAAAGACGCTCAAAGCTTATAAGACCGACAAAGAGCATGGCGGCAAAATGAAAGCTACAATGCAGCTTCAAGTAAAGCCTTTCAGCGAAGAAGATTTGGATGCGTTAGCCGATTATATTTTTACAAATTTCCACATAAAATAAGTCTTAGCCGGCTGCTAATCAGGCGGTCGGCGTTTTTCTTCTTTTCTTTTCAGCGCATCTTTTTTTCTTTTTTCAAGCATTGCCGCTTCGTTAAGTTCATCCACGCCGTCCGTATGAACAGCGTCTAAAAATTTGCTTCTGTCGTCAAACTGCCCGGTTTTCAAGCCCCAAAGAAATGCAAAAACTCCGAATGCTCCCAAAAAAAGAGAAACGCTTATCATGATAGCCAATAACACAGGACTCATGAATTACTCCTAAATTTCAATCTGCCGCTTTTTATCCTGAGCGCGTTTGCTACGACCACGAGCGAACTAAACGACATTGAAAGCGCGGCGGCAAGAGGCATAACAAAGCCGCAGACCGCCAGCGGAATCGTAGTGGCGTTATATAAAACGGAAAAAGCGATATTTTGCTTGACTGTTCTGTAAGTTTTTTTGGATATTAAAAACGCTTTGGACAAAGAGCTTAAAGAATCGTTCATCAAGACAATATCGCTGACGCTAACGGCTATATCCGCGCCGCTTCCAAGAGATATAGCTATATCGCTTTTTGCCAAAGCCAAAGCGTCGTTTATGCCGTCTCCAGCCATGACGACTTTTTTGCCCTGCGCTCTTAGATTTTCTATAAATTCCGCTTTTTGCTGCGGTAAAAGAGCCGCATGAAATTCGTTTATGCCGACATATTCGGCGCTTTGCCTTGCCGCGCTTTCGTTGTCTCCCGTGAGCATAATCACGCCGATACCCAACTGTTTTATATTCGCTATCGCCTCTTTTGCGTCTGGGCGCGGCATATCTTTGAGCGTAAAATGCGCGCAGATTTTATCGCCGACGGCAAACCAGTAATTTGTCGCTTCTTTATCTTCGCACTCAAATCCAAACTCTTTTAACAATCTTTCATTTCCGCCCATGATGCGTTTTCCTTCAAAAACTGCCTCCACGCCTTTGGCTTCAATCGTTTTTATATTTGTAAGTTTTGCTTCTTTCAAATTGTCATACAAAGCGTCCAGATATTTTGCCACTCCCTTGCTTACGGGGTGCGATGAACTTTTTACAAGCGCGTAAAGCGCCGCTTTGTCAAACTCTTCAAATATTTGCGCACCGATAACTTCGGGCTTTCCAAGCGTGATAGTCCCCGTTTTATCTACCGCCAGCACATCACATTTTGCAAGGCTTTCTAAAAATTTAGCCTCTTTGAACAGCACGCCTTTTTTCGCTCCTACGCCAAGCCCTACAAGCGTACTTACGGGCGTAGCAAGACCAAGCGCGCATGGACAGGCTATAACGATAACCGAAATCGCGACAATCAACGCTTCGCTAAATCCCGCGATATACCACCATGCAAAGAGCGTGATAAAAGCGATACCTAAAATCGTAGTTGAAAATTTGCGCGATATTTGGTTTGCCAACTGCTCTATATGCGGCTTTTTACTCATCGCATCTTCCAGCAAAGAGGCTATTTTACTCATAGTAGAGTCTTTAGCCGAAGCTTGTGCTTGATAGTGTATGACGCTGTCAAGGCAGATAGAACCGCTGATGATTTTACTGCCTTTGGTTTTTAACACAGGCACGCTCTCTCCGCTTAAACTCGCTTCGTCAAATGAACCTTCGCCATTCATACAAATGCCATCTATGACGACTTTTTCTCCCGCTTTAAGCTCTATCAAATCGCCTTTTTTGATACTCTCCGCGCTGACAAATTTTTTCTCATTTCCATTTACCAGCAAAACTTCGGTTGGCATCATGCCCGATATGGAGTCTAATGTATCAACAGCTTTTTTGCGCATCAAAACTTCAAAAAATTTCCCTGCAAAAACAAAGGTGACGATCATCGTAACGGAGTCAAAATAAGGCTCTCCCATGCCGCTGAACATTACGTAAAGCGAGTATATGTATGTCAAGCTTGAACCAGAAGCTATCAGCAGATCCATCGTAACAAATCCATTTTTTACGCCGTAATAAGCGCCTTTGAAAAAGATTGAGCCTGTAAAAAAAAGCGTTGGAGTTGCGAGCAGAAATTCCGCAAAGGTCAAAACATTTTTGACATTTTTCTCAATTCCAAAAAAATAGCCGTAATATTGAGCTATGGCTATCCACATGATATTCATGACGGCAAATATGCCAAATGCGAGCCGCGCGTAATAATCGCGTCTTTGAGCATTCGCATGCGCTTCCTGCATCCTTGCGTCATACGGATACGCGTTGTAGCCGATGCTTCTTATAGCTTCTATGATAGCGGATAATTGAACAGTTTCGGGATCCCAGACGATTTTGGCTTTATTGTTTGCCTGCGAAATATGCGCCTCCATGACGCCTTCTATTTTATACAAAATTTTTTCATTAAGCCATACGCAAGCCGCACAGTGAATGCCCGAAATGATAAGAGAAACTTCGTAAAATCCATCTTTTTCTCTGATATATTTTTCCTTAAAGCCGTCAAGGTCAAATTTTTTCGTATCGTCAAGTACGGTTTTTGGAGGTTCAAGCGAAGTTTTGCCTCGTTTGTCGTAAAATCCCTCCAAGCCCTCGCTTTTTAAAAGATGATATACGCCTTGGCATCCTTTACAGCAAAAGTATTTAGCCTCTTTGAAACTATCATCTCTAATCAAAACTTCTTCATGATAAGAAAGCCCGCAATGGTCGCATTTTTGCATTAATAAATCTCTATTTTAAATTATATCCGCACTGTCAATTCGGCGAAATTATATTCTATTTTTGCTGTAAATAAGTTGTTTTTGGAAGCGTTTTAAGTTTTTGCCTGTTATCATACGCTCATGGATTTTCAAACGATTTTTATTATTTATATTATATGCGAACTATTTGAGCTTTTTTATGTGCAAAAGGGAGAGACGATAGACGCGTATATCTCAAATCTTTTGCTGCTTTACGAACGCGGAATTGTCCTTTTTTTGTGCATGCACCCTTCGCTTTATGCAGCTATTTTTGCGGCGCTCTATTTTAATAATTTTTCACTTTTAATTACGGCGTTGATTATCCTCAAAGCTTTTGATATTATCTTAAAGCTCATGCTGCTTGAGAGGATAGCCAAATCAAAACCGCTCGGAATATTCGCGCAAATGCTTGGCAGTGATATACCGCTGAATTTTCCTTTAAAGGCGGCTCTTACGCTCTTTTATGCAGTAATTTTTTATATAAATTTTGCTGCGGCTTGACAATCAAGCAAAAATTAGTATAAAATTGCATTTTTGGTTTGAATTACTTCACAATTTCAATGTCTGCACATGCAGACCCTCATAATTATTTCACTAAAGAGGATTTATGGACGAAAATCTACCGACGCAACAAAACTCCGTTAAGGAATTAAAATATTCCAACGGTAAAACTCGCACGCATGTACCGGTTGACGGCTACAAAATAGAAGATTTAAGAGTTTTACCCCTTAATAAACTACTTGATATAGCAGAAACCATAGGCGTAGAAAATCCCAGCGAATTAAAACGGCAGGACTTGATGTTTGAGATACTCAAATCCCAGACAAGCAAAGGCGGTTTTATCCTTTTGACGGGTATTTTAGAGATTTTGAATGAAGGCTATGGATTTTTGAGAGCGACTGATTCTAACTTGTCGGACAGCGCAAATGATGCTTATGTCAGCAGTACGCAGATAAGAAAGTTTGCATTAAGAACAGGCGATATAGTAACGGGACAGGTGCGTCCGCCAAAAGATCAGGAGAGGTATTACGCGCTTTTAAAGATTGAAGCTATCAACTATCTTCCTATGCAAGATTCGCGCAATCGTCCGCTTTTTGATAACTTAACGCCGCTTTTCCCGACTGAAAAAATCAAACTTGAATATAATTCTTTAAAATTAACAGGGCGCGCGCTGGATTTGTTCACGCCTATCGGCAAAGGGCAACGAGGGCTTATCGTTGCGCCTCCGAGAAGCGGCAAAACGGAACTCATGAAAGAGTTGGCGCACGGCATCGCGCAAAATCACCCCGAAAGCGAACTTATAGTGCTTCTTGTAGATGAAAGACCCGAAGAGGTTACGGATATGCAGCGCTGCGTTAAAGGCGAAGTGTTCAGCTCCACTTTTGACCTGCCCGCGTCAAACCATGTAAGAGTAGCCGAACTTGTCATAGAAAAAGCAAAACGAAGCGTAGAGATGGGCAGAGATGTGATAATTTTATTAGACTCCATCACTCGTCTTGCGCGCGCTTACAATACGGTAACGCCTTCAAGCGGAAAAGTACTAAGCGGCGGCGTGGACGCAAATGCGCTGCATAAACCGAAAAGATTTTTCGGTGCGGCAAGAAATATAGAAAACGGCGGAAGCCTTACTATCATAGCAACCGCTTTGATTGATACGGGAAGCCGCATGGACGAAGTAATATTTGAAGAGTTTAAAGGTACGGGCAACAGCGAGATTGTACTTGACAGAAATATCTCCGATAGAAGAATATATCCGGCTATCAATATCATCAAATCCGGCACAAGAAAAGAGGAGCTTTTGGTAAATCCCGATGTGCTTCAAAAAGTGTGGGCTATACGAGGCGCGATAAGTCAAATGGAAGATATAGAGGCTTTGAAATTTTTGTACTCCAAAATGTTAAAAACAAAAAACAACGAAGAGCTTTTAGCCATAATGAATGAAGCATGAGTTTGAGCGCTTGTTTTTATAATGCGAGCCTTTTTTCACCGCTGTATATGGGTGAAATCCGCGCGCTTTCACTTGCAAAGATGCGCTTATGAAAGTCGGCGTTTTTGACAGCGGCGTAGGCGGGCTTACGGTCGCGAAAAGTTTGATTGAACATAAACTTTTTGACGAGATAATATATTTCGGCGACACGGCGCGCGTTCCTTACGGCACAAAAGATGCGAAAACTATTATAAAATATTCGCTTGAAGCGCTTGAATTTTTAAAAAGTTTTGACATAGACATGCTGATAGTCGCATGCAACACGGCAAGCGCTCACGCGCTTGAAGAGCTTCGCAAAAATGCCTCTTTTGAAGTATTTGGCGTGATAGAACCGGGCGTTTTGGCGGCGGTGAACAGGCTGAAAAATCAAAATTCTTCCATACTGATACTCGGTACAAAAGCTACGATAAACAGCGGTCAATATGAAAAACTTTTGCGTCAAAACGGCTATAATAATCTCATATCTTTAAATCCTTCGCTCTTTGTTCCTATCGTTGAAGAGGGGCTTTTTGAGGGCGAAGTGCTGCAAAGCGCGATGAAATATTATTTTAAAGATGTCAAGCAAAGTCTAGATGCCGTAATACTCGGCTGTACGCACTTTCCATTGATAGCAAAAGCCATTCAAAACTACTTCCCAAAAAGCGTTTTGATTCATTCCGGAGACGCGATAGTGGAGTATTTGGAGGCAAAATGCCATATTAAGCGGAGTAATAATAAAACCTCTCTGAAACTTTTAGCTTCCGATAATGTGAAAACGCTTCAATCCACAGCCGATTTATGGCTTAAAAATTAGTCTTGCGTTCTTTTTTTAATCAAATAAATAGTAAAATCTATTTTTATTCTCAAACAGGAGTTTTTTGTGTCGCAGGTGCTGGCTTTAAAATATAGACCTTCAAATTTTGACAAATTGATAGGGCAAGATGCGATTGTTACCACGCTCTCATCGGCGCTTTCGCAAAACAGGCTCTCTCATGCGTATCTGTTTTCGGGGCTTAGAGGAAGCGGCAAAACATCAACGGCAAGGATATTTGCCAAAGCTTTGGTATGCGATGAGGGACCTACGAAAAACCCTTGCGAAGTCTGCCCGAACTGCATTATGGCGAACGAAAACAGACATATTGACATCATAGAAATGGACGCCGCAAGTTCGCGCAAAATAGACGACATAAGAGAGTTGATAGAAAAGACAAGGTATAAGCCCACAACCGCGAGATTTAAGGTATTTATCATTGACGAAGTTCACATGCTCACGCGCGAAGCCTTTAACGCGCTGTTAAAAACGCTTGAAGAACCGCCCGAATATATAAAGTTTATCCTTGCCACGACAGACCCGATGAAGCTTCCCGCCACGATACTTTCGCGCACGCAGCATTTTCGGTTTAGACAAATCTCGCGCGAAGACACCGTAAAGCATTTGGAACATATTTTAAATCTTGAAGGCATAAAGTACGAAAAGGACGCGCTGGATATCATAGCGCGCGCAGGCAGCGGTTCGCTGCGCGATACTTTGACGCTGCTTGATCAGGCTATTATCTTTTCAAAAAGCGATTTGACGCCCTCATCGGCGGCTTTAATGCTGGGATTGTTGGATCCTGAAAAACTAAAAGAGATATTTAAGTGCATCATGGAGGGCGACAGGAAAAAAGCGCTTGAATTTATAAAAGAGTTAAATCACTATGAGTGCGGCGTTATCATAGATGAAATGATATCTTATCTGAAAGACAGATATTTCAATCAAGACGACTCAAAATTTACAACGCGCCGATGCGAGTGGTTTTTTAGGGTATTGAGCGAAGCTAAAAGCCTTTTGTATTTAAATCCAGAAAACGGTTTTGTGCTTGCGCTTGTTTTTTTTAAAATGATGGAAGTTTTAAATATCGACAAAATAGACGATTTGATAGCTTCTATTGAAAGTGAAAAGATAGAGTTTGCAGAGCCTAAAAAAGGGGTTGTTTTACAAAAAACAGAAGAGTCAAAGCCGATACAAACGCATGATAATAGCGATAGCGCCAAGTTTAAAACGCTTATAACAAAATTGACGGATAGAAACATGGAGCTTGGCGAATGTTTTGAAAAAAATGTGGAATTTGTTGAGTTTAAAGACGGCAAACTTTACCTTAACTCTCATGCGATGAACGGCGAGAGGAAGATCATCAGAGACGGTTTTGGCATCATAAAGCAGTTTACATGGGACATTTTCGGCACAAATACGGAAATCGCCGTAAATCAAATAGGCAAAGTCAATGAAGAGCGGCAAAAAGCCGAAGAAGCGGCGAAAGAGACGCTAAGAAAAACACAAAGCATAGAGCAGAGCAAAGACGATACGCAGCCGATTTTGGAACACCATTTTACAAAAACGGCTTTTGAATATTTTGGCAAGAAACAGGGATAGCAGTTCAAGATGTTACAAAAAACTGATATAATTTTTAACTCAACATGCGAAGGCAAAATATGACAAACAGAGAAATACTAAGAGCAATGTTCAAACTCCAACGCTCGTTAAATGACGAAACAAACGGACTTGGCTGGGAGAATGGATATACGAAAACAAATAATATTATAAATTGGCGCAGATGCATATACATGGAGTGCGCCGAGCTCATTGAGAGTTTTCAGTGGAAGCACTGGAAGGATTTGAAAAAGCCGATAGATTGGGAGAATGTCCGCGTAGAGATAGTTGATATATGGCACTTTGTCATGAGCCTCATTTTGGAGCGGTATAAACATGACAGTTTGGGAGATATAGACACGATAGTTGCGGATATAGAAAATACGCACGGCTTTAAAGAGTTTTGCTCCGATCCTTTCAATATAAAAACGGCAAATCCATTTGAGATTATAAACGATACCGAAGTTATCATTCATAAAGCGACCGCCAAAGGCTACGCGCAGTTTGACCCGATGCTTGTGGAATATTTCGCGCTCTCTTTGAAATGCGGCATCAACCTCTCCTTGCTTTATCAATATTATATAGCCAAAAATGTTCTCAATCGTTTCCGCCAAAACAACGGCTATAAAGACGGTTCTTACAAGAAAGTATGGGGCGGCAAAGAGGACAATACCGTTATGCTTGAGATACTCAAAAGCGGTTCGCAGGATATAGACGAGATATATAAAAAGCTCGAAAAGGCTTATAAAAAATCTACATGAACCACATAGAGATTTTTTCAAAAAGCGTTAATGATTTTTTCTCCAAAAAATTTTTGACGCTCTCATTTGCTCCGCTTTTTACCGCGCTTATCGTACTGTTTTGCCTTATGCTTTTTGGCGTTAATGAGATTTTATATGCCCTGAAAATAACAATAGATGCGGCGGAGTTTGAGGTAAATTTTCCGATTTTGGCAAAGATACTCAGTTTTGCCGCAGTTCACTATATTTTGAGCGGTTTAATATACCTTTTTGGCGTATTTTTGGTTTTGACATTCGGCGTTGTCATCGGTGTGCTTACGCTTGGATTTTTAACGCCGATTGTCGTTAAAACGCTTCATGAAAAGTATTACAGCCAGTACGAACTGCACTCCGCAGGTATCGCAAAAACCATTAGCATTACGCTGTTTATAGTATTAAAATTCCTGCTTTTACTGCTTTTATGCATGCCGCTGACATTTGTGCCGATAATAAACGGTTTTGCTTTCGGCGCGGCGCTTTTTTATCTGTTTTACAAGCTTTTGGTTTTTGACGTGGCTTCAAATATTGTCGGCGAAAAAGAGATTAAAAAGATATTGCAAAAAAACGGCTCAAAATTTATGGGCATTTGTTTTGTATTTTATCTTTTAGCGTTGATACCGTTGATAGGACTGTTTTTACAGCTGTTTTTCGCCATATATTTAACGCACTGTTTTTTTACGGTTTTAATTAAATAATAAAGATAGTTATGTAATAATAATTATCCATTACAAGGAGAAAATATGAAAAAATATGAAACATACCGCTGTAACACATGCGGCAATGAAGTAGAAGTACAAAATGTTGGCGGCGGAACGCTTGTCTGCTGCGGTAAAGAGATGGAATGCATCACTGAAAATCTGACTGCGGTCAATCTCATGAAGGCGTTTGCGGGCGAATCAATGGCGCGAAATAAATATGATTTGTTTGCCGAAGCTGCGCAAAAAGAGGGCTTGCATCAGATAGCGGCGCATTTTAGGGAAGCCGCGCTTAATGAAATGTGGCACGCAAGAGCGGAATACAAAGAGTACAATAAATTGATTCATGGCTTTGAGCTTGACACTACGGCTAAAAATCTGATTTACGGCGCGGAAGGCGAGAATTACGAATATTCCACAATGTATCCCGAGTTTGAAGCGATAGCCAAAGAGGAGGGTTACAGCGCGATAGCAAGGCTATTTAGAGCAATCGCCAAAGTTGAAGCCGAACATGAAAGAGAGTATCTTGCACAAAAAGACAAACTTGAAAAAAACGGCTTTTTTGAAGACGAGGAAGAGGAGTCTTGGGTCTGTGAAATATGCGGACATGTCCACAAAGGCAAAAAAGCTCCCGGCGCATGTCCTCTTTGCGGCGCGCCAAAAGAGTATTTCAAACGCGAATTTTTAGGCTAAATTACGCAAAGCTCGATACATAATATCGAGCTTTGTACTTCAAAAATTTCCATATCCGTTTTAAAATTTTTACACTTTTAAAAAGCAAAAATCGCACCATTTGAAGCTTAGTTATTCAAAGCATTTTTAGGTATAATAATAAAATTTTTACCTGAGAGGCTGTGCGTGACTATAACTCAAAAGATTGAACATTTTAATTCGCCGCTGTATTTGGAGAGCGGGCGAATATTGGAATCTTACGATGTTGCGTATGAAACATACGGCGAATTAAACGCCGACAAAAGCAATGTCATAGTAGTTTTTCACGCGCTCACAGGCTCGCAGCATGCCGCAGGCCGTTATGAAGGCGATACTAAAAACGGCTGGTGGGACGGATTGATAGGGGACGGAAAAGTTATAGACACGGAGAAATTTTTTGTTATCTGCGCCAATATTTTAGGCGGCTGCAACGGTACAACGGGACCCATGTCCATAAATCCGTCCACAAACAAGCCATACCGCTTGAAATTTCCCGTTATTACGATAAGCGACATGGTGCGCGCGCAGCAAAATCTCTTTGTAAGGCTTGGCATTAAAAACGCTCATGCCGTTATGGGCGGCAGTTTGGGCGCAATGCAGGCTCTTTGCTGTTCTATTGAGTATCCAGATTTTGCAAAGCGCGTCATCTGTTTGGCAGGCACTTACGCGACTTCTCCATGGGCTATATCATTTAATAAAATAGCTATGGACGGCATCGTAAACGACCCGCAGTTTGAAAAGGGGCAGTACGAAAAGGATGCTTTCAAAGAAGAGGGGCTTTTAGGGCTTGCTTTGGGCAGAATGGCGGGACATATTAGTTTTCTCTCTCCATACTCCATGCGGCGGAAATTTGATAGAAATTATGTGGATACAGACGGTCTTTACGAACTTTTCGGGCGTTTTCAAGCCGAACGATATCTGGAATACAACAGTTACGGTTTTTCAAAACGGTTTGACCCTTTAAGCTATCTTTATATTATCAAAGCGATGAATATCTTTGACGCGGCGCGAAATTACGACTCTTTGAAAGAGTCATTTGGCTTTATAAAAGCCAGAATGTATTTTATCGCGTTTAAGGGCGACTTTCTGTTTTTGCCCGAAGAGATGGAGTTCATGAGAGATACTTTGCATGAGCTTGGCAGGGGCGGCGAGACGGAATTTATCTGTGTTGAGAGCGATTACGGACATGATGCATTTTTGGTTGAGTATGAAAAATTTGACTTTTATGTAAAGAAAGCTTTGGAACAGGAGGGACAAAGTGGCTAAAACAGAAAAATTTGAGGAGAAATTAGAAAAGGCGAAAACGCTTTTGGAAAAATTGAGCGAACCTTCGCTGCCGCTTGAAGAGAGTATCGCCTACTATAAAGAGGGCATCAAAATCTTAAAAGAGGCGTCAAATCTATTGGAAAATGCCAAACAGGAGTTTAAGATTCTTTCGGAGGAGAACCATTCATGAGTATTAAAGTAGCCGCCATCCAACTCCAAACGCTTCCCATGAGCCTTGCGAGATTGGATCATTATATAATTCAGTGCTGCAAAAGCGGCGCAAATCTTATCGTTTTGGGCGAGTATGTGCTGAACAGTTTTTTCAAGGAAATCCAGAAAATTCCCGCTTCCGTGATAAAAGAGCAGTCCGAGCGCAGAGTTGAAGCCATGAAAGAGTTTGCCAAAAAATATAATGTAACGATAGTCGCGCCGATTATTTTACATAAAAACGGCAAACTTTATAAGTCTATCATACGCGCCGCGCCAAATGCGTCATATTTCTATGAGCAAAAAATACTGATAAATTACAAATATTGGAACGAGGATAGATTTTTTGCGAATAACGCGAAAAATGTCTTTATGCCGATATTTATGCATGAAGGCTTGAAAGTGGGTATTATCAGCGGTTTTGAGGCGCATTTTGACCTGTTTTGGCAGCAGGCTATGAAAAGAGGCGTGGATTTGATTTTGATGCCGAGCGTCAGCACATTTGAATCAAGCGCGAGATGGCATGAACTCTTGAAAACAAGGGCATTTTTGAACAGCGTCTATATTTTGCGCGTGAACAGAATAGGAAATTTCAAAGACAAAGCGCATTCATGGTACTTTTACGGCGATACCGCGCTCTACTCTCCGGCTGGCATTTTGGAAGAAACTTTAGATGAAAGGGAAGGAATGCTTATAGGAGCGATAGAAGGCGATTTGGTCGCAGAGGCAAGAAAAATATGCGGATTTAAAAATCAACTCGCAAGAAGAAAACTTTTATAAAAACTGCCATAACTTGCAGAGAGTTTTTGTCATGCAAGTGCGTAATTCAAAATTTTTTAGTAATTTTCATATTGTTTTTGTCGTTCGCCTGCATCGGAAATTTGTCAAAATAGCAGATTCTCAACCGCAGTTTTAGGGTTTAAAAAGGCGGAGAAATTTCTCCGCCATACAGTTTAAAAATTTACATCCAGCGAAGCAACGGGATAATTTTTATTAAATACAGGATCGCTAAAGTTGATGAGTTTTAAAATTCTGTCACTTACGAGCCTGTAAGTTACCGTTATTTTTGCGCTTGTTGCACCCGGGAATTTCGGAATATTCAATTTTCTGCTCTCATGCGGCGCAAGCCTGTTGTCGCTTTTAATGGAAGCCGCGAGATAAGGTATTATCTCTTTGCCTTTTTTATCCGCATATACTGTTTCAAGCGTATATGTCTGCGTATCTACCACCAAATCGCCGTTTTTAAACTCTATTTTGATGTCCATACTTCTGCCGCCAAATCCGGTTGGAGCTTTATGCGGAGTAAGATTTGTAATTTCAAGTATTATATTGTTTCCCTGCGATTTTGCGTCAAGCGAGAGCGTCTCTTTCAATATATCGCTGTTCCTTGCTCCTTCAAATAGGTGGGAGCGGATATTTCTCTCTTTGGCTACGATGCCAGATTTCGTTATTTCCGGAGTTATGACGCCTTTTCTTTTCGTACTCATGTGGCAGTCGGCGCATCTTTGGCTTGTATCATCGCTTCCGATAAACTCTTTGCCCGTTGCGTACAATTCAACTTTGCTGTCCGTCTCGCCGCCGAAATGGCAAACCATGCAGAGTTTGTCAGGATTCAAGAAGTGGTCTTTTTGCATGGATTTATGAATGCCGGCTCTGCCGTCATCTTCAAATGGTCCGTAAATCACATCTTTTGGACCCCATTCAACGGCTTTAAAACCTCTCATTTCCATGTCCATGCTCTCGTTTATCTTTTCTACATTGTGGCAGATATTGCAGCTGATGCCGTCTTTAATGGCCGCATCGCCTACGGAAGCTTCTACGCGTTTTGTCTGTTCCGTTTCAACATTTAAAACTTTTGCCAGCGTAAAAGAGTCTTTGCCGCTAATCTCTTTGATGGTCATCTTTGGATTGTGGCACTGTGCGCACTCTACAAGTACGCTCTCTTCGGGCTGGTATGTAACGCGGCTGATATAATTTACCATAGCCTTATATATCGGATTGCTGTCCACATGCGAGCGCGAATGCCAAGTGGTAGCCCAATCTTTGGCTTGGTCTTTATGACAGCTAAAGCATACGTAAGAGCTTGTAGTCGCACCGCTTAACTGCGCATACACAAAAGAGCCTAAACATATCATCAAGCCTATCAAACATAATAGTTTTGTTTTCATAAAATATCCTAAAAAATACTAATTGGGTGATTTTAACACAAATTAATTTAATTATTCTTGATTGAAGTCAAATTAACGATATTTTCTAAAATTAAAGATACAAATAGTTTAAAAAAGTAAAAAATGTGCAATACGGCGCAAATTACTCTTTTAAGCCGTTGTTTGATAAAATTGGCAAATTTGATTTTTGAGGAATATTATGCGTTTCCAGCCCTATCCGTTTGAAAAATTAAATACACTTTTGAGTTCCGTCGTCCCCAACAGCAGGCTAAAACCGCTGCTTTTGACGATAGGCGAGCCGCAGTTTGAAACGCCTGAATTTATACGAGAGTGTTTTAGAAAAAATTCACATCTTTTAAATAAATATCCAAAAATTGCGGGCGAAGGGATATTGCGCGATGCGCAGATAGATTTTGTGCGCAGGCGTTTTGGCGTCTCTTTGCAGCAAAACGAGCTTGTAACGACGCTTGGCACGAGAGAAGCGTTATTTAACCTGCCGCAGTTTTTGCTTTTTGACAAACCAAATCCCGTCATGGCGTATCCAAATCCTTTTTATCAGATTTACGAAGGTGCGGCGATAGCTTCGCGCGCAAAAAGCGTATATCTGAATTTGACGGCGCAAAACGGATTTAAGCCCGAAATTGACGAAAATATTCTGAAAGAGTGCGATTTGGTTATATTAAATTCTCCTTCCAATCCGACCGCTTCGGTGATGAGCCTTGAAGAGTTGAAAAAATGGGCGGAAATGGCGTTGAAGTATAATTTTGTGCTTATCAATGACGAATGTTACAGCGAAATTTATTGCGCCGCGCCGCCGCATTCGCTTTTGGAAGCGAGCATGGCTGCGGGTAATAAGAACTTTAAAAATATTTTAATATTAAATTCTATTTCCAAACGCTCGTGCGCTCCATCTTTGCGTTCAGGTTTTGCAGCAGGAGACGGCGATATTTTGAGCGAATATGCAAAATACCGAACTTATTCAGGCTGTGCGGCGGGCGTTCCCATGCAGCTTGCCGCCGCCGAAGCATGGAACAGTGAACGGCATGTAGAAAAAACAAGACAAAAATATATGAAAAATTTTGAGATAGCAAAAGAGATTTTAGGCGTGGATAAAAGTGAAGCGACATTTTATATTTGGCTTAAAGTTGAAAATGACGAAGAGTTTGCGAAAGAGCTTTATGAGAAAAAAAATGTTAAAGTTTTACCAGGAAGCTATCTTGGGCGCAAGGGCGAGGGCAGAGGATATGTGCGCATCGCGCTTGTTTTGGAAGAGAGCGGCACAAAAGAAGCGCTTACGCGCATAGCGGATTTTATAAAAGGCGGATAATTGAAAAAAGTACATTTTATAGGTATTGGCGGCATTGGTATTTCGGCATTGGCGAGATTTTTAAAGCAGAGAGGATATGAGATAAGCGGTTCTGATATTAAATCTTCAAAGATAACAAAAGAGCTTGAAGAAGAGGGCGTTAAGGTAACTATCCCTCATGATGAGAACGCTATAACAGATCAAGATTTTGTGGTTTATTCGGCAGCGATAAAAGAGGGTAATATAGAGCTTGCAAAGGCAAGAAAAGATGGTAAAAATGTTTTTTCGCGCAAAGATGCGCTGCCTTTTATCTTACAGGAAAAGCGCGTTTTTTCAGTATGCGGCGCGCATGGAAAAAGCACTACGAGCGCAATGTTGGCTTCTCTTATAGACGGTTCCATGATAATAGGCGCGATAAGCAAACAGTTTAATTCAAACATGCTTTTGCGCGAGAGTAATAATATCGTATTTGAAGCAGACGAAAGCGATGAGAGTTTTTTAAATTCCAATCCCTATATCGCGGTCGTAACCAATGCCGAGCCGGAACACATGGAGCATTACAATCATGACCTGAACCGTTTTTACGGCGCATATACAAATTTTCTTTTGAGCGCGAAAATAAGAGTTATAAACGCGGAGGACGATTTTCTAAGCACTTTGACAAAGCTTGAAGCCATAAGGCTTTATCCATCGCGCGATATAAAAAATTTGCATTATTTTGCGAAAGATGGCGAGCCTTATACTGCTTTTACGCTTAAAGATTTGGGCGGTTTTGAAGTTTGCGGCATCGGCTATCATATCGCGCTTGACGCTTCTTTGGCGATTTTGGCGGCGTTGAATGATTTGCCGCTTGAAGTTATAAGAGAAAAATTGAAAGAGTTCAAAGGCATCAAAAAACGCTTTGACATTATAAAAAATTCAAAAAATTTTATCATTATAGACGATTACGCGCATCACCCCACAGAGATAAAAGCGACCTTAAAATCTGCCGATATTTACGCGAAGACGGCGAATTTTGGCAAAATAACCGCGATATGGCAGCCGCATAAATATTCGCGCGTTGTGGATAATTTGAAAGCTTTCACGCAATGTTTTGAAGGTATTGGGGAGTTGATAATCCTGCCTGTATATTCGGCTGGCGAGACGGAAGTTAAGATAGATTTTGAAGGCGAATTTAGCTCGTACAAGCCGATATTTGCCGACAAAATAGAAAGAGAAGAGAATGAAATCAAACTCTTAAAAGACGGCAAAGTTTTGAAAAAAATAGACAAAGGGCTTGTCATCGGCTTTGGCGCGGGCGATATTACATACCAGTTGAGAGGGGCTTTTTCATGATAGTTTTGATACGCGCGGTTTTGGCGGCTATTTTACTGATGACGCTTGTATTTGTCCTTTACCCAAAAAGCGGCGGATTTACGCTCGCAAGGCGCATTATCATCGGCATATCGGCGCTGCTGCTTGTCGGCATTACCGTAATTTACGAAATGGGTTATACAAAAAAAAGCGAGCTAAACAGGGAACTTTTAAACGCTTTTAGCCAAAACCAAACCCTCATTTGCAGCGGACATGAGATAACGTCTGATAATTTTACTTTTGTAGTCGGCACACAGGTTTTTGCTCATAAAAGCACAGGAGAGATTATCTTTTCCATAGATAACTGCGAGGTCAAATAGTGGACAAACTTATCGCTTCTCTTGATTTGGACGATTATATCGCGGGCTACAAAAATTATCTTGCACGCGAAAAACCGCTGTTCATGGAGGGCGATGTCAATTTGCATTTTCGTTTTATAAGCGAGCTTCAACGCTATAACTTTACTCCGCCGTCCTCTACCGCCAATCTTGATATTAAATTTATGCATCTATCAAAACAGGGCGTTTTGCATATAGACGAGATTTGGGAATTTATCAAAATCGTGCGCTATTTTTTATATCTAAAATCTTTAAAATTTGAAGATTTTATATTGGGGTGGATTTTGGGGATTGACATACCCGAGACGATTTCACAGATAGAAGGGTGGTTTGAGGATAAGGGCAGTTTAAAAGAGGAGATAGACCCGCGTTTTGCCGCGCTGAACTCTTCGCTTAAAATCGTCAAGGAGAAAATAAGCGGAGTTTTAAAATCCCTCATTTCATCTTCAAAACTGCAGGAATTTTTAGTAGATACGCAGATACATTTTGTCAATTCGCAAGAGGCTTTACTGCTTCGCGGCGGCTACAATAGCGCGCTTAAAGGCGCAGTTGTCGGCAGGAGCGCAGGCGGATATTTTTATGTCATGCCAAGTGCGCTTGAGGGCTATCAAAAGCAAGAGGCGGAAATTTTAAGCCAAAAAGAGGCTCTCATATACGAATATGCGAAAAAAATAAGCGCGGAGTTTCAGAAAAACAGCCGTTTTTTGAAGTTTTTAAACAGAGAATTTGACCGTTTTGATAACTATGCGGCGCGTATCATGTTCGCCAAAGCAAACGACATGGAGTTTGTCCTGCCCGCCAAAGATAAAGAGATGATACTACAAGAGTTCGCCCACCCCGCGCTAAAAGAGCCAAAAAGGGTAAGCGTTGAGTTTAAAAAGAGCATTTTGCTTGTAACGGGCGTGAATGCCGGCGGCAAGACGATGCTTTTAAAGTCTATCCTCTCCGCGGCGTTTCTGGCAAAATATCTGCTGCCGATGAAAATAAACGCGGCGCATTCGCATATCGGGAGTTTCAAACATATAAGAGCCGTGATAGAAGACACGCAAAACGTTAAAAACGATATTTCTACATTTGCTGGGCGCATGGTGGAGTTTGGCAGGCTTTTTACGATAAATTCGGCTCTTGTCGGCGTGGACGAAATAGAGCTTGGCACGGATGCGGACGAAGCGGCAAATCTTTTTTGCGCCATTTTGGAGTATTTAATCAAAAAAGAGATAAAAATCATCATCACCACACACCATAAACGCCTTGCTTCAATGCTTGCGGCAAATGAGCAAGTAGAGCTTTTGGCGGCTTTGTATGACGAAAAAATACAGCGTCCGACATACGGTTTTTTAGCGGGAACTATCGGCAAAAGTTACGCGTTTGAAACGGCTTTAAGGTACGGCATAGCGCAAAATATAGTGGAAAGGGCGCGTATTTTGTACGGTGAAGATAAGGAAAAATTGAACGATTTGATACAAAAAAATATAGATTTGGAGTTAAAAACAAGAGAAAAACTTAAAAATATAGAGGAAAAAACGCATAAAATTGAAAAACTCGCGGATTCTTTAAAAGAGCAAAAAGAGGCTCATGAAAGTGAGTTTAACGCGCTTAGATTTAAACTGGAAAATGAGTACGAAAAAGCCGTAAAACTCGCCAAAGAGGCGGCAAAACAGAATGAAAGCAAAATTATACATAAACTTTTAAACGAAGCAGATAAGGCAAAAAAAGCGGTTCATCTGCCTAAATTTCACAGCGGGGACGATATAAATGTCGGCGACAGGGTCAAATACGGCGCACTCAAAGGTTTTGTCAAAACCATAAAAAAAGACGAAGCGGTTGTGGACATGGAGGGCATCATGATGCGCATTCCGAAAAATTCCCTGAAAAAACTCTCCGCGCCCGAGCCGAAAACTCCTCCCAAAAAAAGCAATATAACTCTTTTGCGCCCGCAGCAAGGCGTGTCCGTCAATCTTGACCTGCACGGACTGCGCGCCGATGAAGCGATGGAAAAGAGCGACAAATTTTTATCAGACGCGCTTTTGGCAGGCTTTGATGAGGTGCGCATATATCATGGAGTAGGTACTGGAAAGTTAGCTTACGCCGTGAGAAATTTTCTGAAAACGCATCCCGGCGTGAAAGAGTTTTTTGACGCGCCCGCCAATCAAGGCGGAGCCGGCGCGGTCATAGTGAGATTGTGACCCGTTCGCGTGTTTAAATATATAGTTTGGATTCCCGCATTCCTCGCAAATATCGTTTTCTGCGAAAACTTGTCGTTCGGTCGCGGGAATGACATAGTGGGGCGCGGGAATGACGAAAGAGGTGCGGGAATTATCCCTCTATGTCATTCCCGCGCCTCATGCGAAGTGCGGAAATTCGTTCCTCCGTCATTCCCCCCTTCCTTATGTCATTCCTGCGCAGGCGGGAATCCAAAAAGAGTATTCACAAACAAACAGGACAATATGAAAAGAATTGACATTTTATAACTCTCTTTTATTTTCTTTTACATTTTTACATTTTAAAGTTATTAGTTTGGATTCCCGCGCAGGCGGGAATCCATTCCATGCATGAATGTATATAAAACTTGGATTCCCGTTTTCACGGGAATGACATAGAGGGTCGTGGGAATCTAAAAAGTAATTTAAGAAAGCGGCACAATTTCGTCATTCCCGCGCGAGCAAAAAGTTTTCGCAGAAAACGATATTTGCGAGGAATGCGGGAATCCAAACATATTTCTTCCTCTCATTACTTCACTCCCTTTTTATAAATAAAACACACAAATCACAGATTATTTAAAACCCATTATGTAAAAACACCTCATTTTATATAAAATTTGATACAATATCACCCAAATTCACTTTTCGTGAATGTATTTCAAATTAAAAGGGGTTCACAATGGACAGTTTAACAACTAATTCTGTTGCTTCAAACTTATTTAAGTTTAAAGCTCTCTCTCTCTCTCTCTCTCTCTTAGTAGATTAAGCAAACATATAGTTTTCCTGATTGATCCGTTTTTGTTTATCGGTTGCGGAGGCGGCGGAAGCAATTCTAATGCTAATAACGGCGGAAATGAAATTGGATATAAGATTGCCACAGGCAATCTTCACTCCCTTGCTCTAAGCAACAGCGGCAAGGTTTATGGGACGGGGCTTACCAGTGTTGGTCAGCTTGGTTTGGGCAACGCAAACAATCGCAACACTTTTATCGAAATTACCGGCTTAAACGATAAAAATATTAAAGCTATATCCGTGGGTGAATATTACTCTTTCGCACTAAGCGGCAGCGGCAAAGTTTATGCGGCGGGACTTAACTTAAACGGCGAGCTTGGTTTGGGTGACATATCCAATAGCATGACTTTTGTAGAAGTTACTGATTTAAGCAGTAAAAATATTACCGCCATATCCGTGGGCTTTTATCAATCCTTCGCACTAAGCAACAGCGGCAAAGTTTATGCAACGGGACTTAACTATGACGGTCAGCTTGGTTTGGACGATCATACAAATCACAACACTTTTACCGAAGTTACCGGCTTAAACGATAAAAATATTATTGCTATATCAACAAATGTGGATCATTCCCTTGCACTAAGCGGCAGCGGCAAAGTTTATGCAACGGGGGATAACGCCAACGGCGAGCTTGGTTTGGGCGATTATGACAATCGCAACACTTTTACCGAAGTTACCAGTTTAAGCGATAAAAATATTATTGCCATATCCGTGGGCTTTTATCAATCCTTCGCACTAAGCGGCAGCGGCAAAGTTTATGCAACGGGACTTAACTATGGCGGTCAGCTTGGTTTGGGCGATCATACAAATCACAACACTTTTACCGAAGTTATCGGCTTAAACGATAAAAATATTATTGCTATATCAACAGGCGCGGATCACTCCCTTGCACTAAGCAGTGAGGGCAAAGTTTATGCGGCGGGGGATAACTATCAAGGTCAGCTTGGTTTGGGCGATAATACAGATCGCAACACTTTTACCGAAGTTACCGGCTTAAACGATAAAAATATTATTGCCATATCAACAAATGCGGATCACTCCCTTGCACTAAGCGGCAGCGGCAAAGTTTATGCAACGGGGGATAACGGCGACGGTCAGCTTGGTTTGGGCAATACTGCCGATACCAATGTTTTTATAGAAGCTATTGATTTGAGTAATTAAACTGTTGGATTGCCGCTCGTTCGGCAATCCGCCTTTTGTTTTTCTTCTGGATTCCCGCGCTTCCTTCCGTCATTCCCGCGCAGGCGGGAATCTATATTATTACAACAAAAAGGCTGTCGCCAATAATAAGATGAAATAATTTTTATTTATTAGTTTGGATTCCCGTTTTCACGGGAATGACATAGTGGGGTGCAGGAATGACGAAAAAAGGTGCATGCGTTTCGCTTGTCGTTTGGTCGCGGGAATGACGGAAAGGAAAAGTAGGAATTACCCTTCTATGTCATTCCCGTGAAAACGGGAATCCAAAAAGAATATTCACAAACAAATAAAGACAATATAAAAAGAATTGACATTTTATAACTTTCTTTTATTTTCTTTCATGCTTTTATATTTTAAAGTCATTAGTTTGGATTCCCGCCTGCGCGGGAATGACATAGTGGGGCGCGTGAATCTAAAAAGTAATTTAAGAAAGCGGCACAATTTCGTCATTCTCGCGCAGGCGGGAATCCAAACATATTTCTTCCTCTCATTACTTCACTCCTTTTTTATAAATAAAACACACAAATCACAGATTATTTAAAACCCATTATGTAAAAATACCTCATTTTATATAAAATTTGATACAATATCACCCAAATTCACTTTTCGTGAATAATTTCAAATTAAAAGGGGTTCACAATGGACAGTTTAACAACTAATTCTGTTGCTTCAAACTTATTTAAGTTTAAGCTTCTCTCTCTCTCTCTCTCTCTCTTAGTAGATTAAGCAAACTTTTAGTTTTCCTGATTGTTCCGTTTTTGTTTATCGGTTGCGGAGGCGGTTCTGGTGGTAACAGCGACAGTTCATCGGC